>JAUZPS010000222.1 GCA_030705945.1 Bacillota bacterium | reverse complement strand
AGCAACTGGTCTGCATTATCCAGTTAACAAGAAGGATTTTTTTTGTTATTATTGAATTATAATCATAGAAATATTCTATATATTTTGCAATAAACATTTTACATCCATTTTTTATATTGAAAAATATATACCTTGATTCATAAGTTGTGAAAAGTTCAGCTTTGATAGTAAAATGCAGACTTATTAACTGCATTTTTAAGGAACTTTTTGAAACGCTCTTAAATTGAAAGGATATAGATAAAAAGCAATTAATCTTTTACATTTGCCTATCGCAAAATAACGTTAAAGCGTTCGTTATTTTGCTCCGTCAAATGTAAGATTAATAGTGCTTTTTATATAGAAAGGTTTATATAAACATGTTGAAAGCTGTTGAAATACTTCGAAAATATTTTGGATATTCTTCTTTTCGCCAGGGTCAGGAAAAGATAATAAGCAGTATTATGAAATCCCAGGATACCCTCGGTATAATGCCCACCGGCGGTGGAAAGTCAATATGTTATCAGGTGCCGGCGCTCCTTATGCCCGGTGTTACTTTAGTGATTTCTCCACTTATATCACTTATGAAGGATCAGGTAAACGCCCTGAATAATATAGGAATTTCCTCTACATTTTTAAACAGCTCACTCGAATGGAGAGAGCTTGAAGAGCAGATGTGGCTTGCAGGAAGCGGAAAATTCAAGCTTATTTATGTTGCGCCTGAAAGACTTGAGAACGAACGGTTTATAAATATGTTACAGAGAATAACCATTTCCATGGTAGCTATTGATGAAGCTCATTGTGTTTCTCAGTGGGGTCACGATTTCAGACCAAGCTACCTAAACCTGCCAAATTTTATAAACCAGCTTGATGAAAGGCCTGTTGTCACCGCCTTTACCGCGACAGCAACTGAACAGGTTAAACTTGATATCATAAAGCAGCTTCGACTAAAGAAACCTGAGGTTTTTGTCACTGGCTTTGACCGTAAAAACTTGTTTTTCTCCGTTAAAAAGGGCGCAAATAAATTGGATTTTATAGTAAATTATATTGAAAACCATATTGATCAGTCTGGAATTATCTATGCCGCCACTCGTAAAGAAGTTGACAGGATCTATGATGTTTTATTAAGGAGAGGTTTTCTGACTGGTAAATATCATGCGGGTATGGACGATATGGATAGAAATAGAAATCAGGAAGACTTTACTTTCGACAGAGTAAGGGTAATGGTCGCCACAAATGCCTTTGGAATGGGTATAGATAAGTCAAACGTAAGATATGTGGTTCACTTTAATATGCCTAAAAACATGGAGTCCTATTATCAGGAAGTCGGACGTGGAGGTCGTGACGGCGACGACGCTGAATGCATCCTTCTGTATGGAGCCCAGGATCTTCATATCCAAAGATTCCTTCTTGAAGAAAGTCTTCTTCCTCCTGATAGAAAAAAACTTGAATATCAAAAACTCCAGGATATGGTTGATTATTGCCATACCTCAAAATGCTTAAGGCATTACATTTTAGATTATTTCGGCGAGTCAGATACGCCAGAAAACTGCAGTAAATGCGAGAATTGTTCAAGCTCAGATGTCCTAACTGATGTTACCCTTGAAGCGCAGAAAATTTTTTCCTGCATAAAAAGAATGAATGAACAATTTGGAATAAATCTTGTCGCAAATGTTCTTAAAGGCTCAAATCTCAAGAAAATCCGACAGCTCAAATTTGATTCTCTTTCTACTTTTGGATTGATGAAATCCTATAGTGTTGTCGAGTTGACCGATATGATGAATCAACTTGCCGCAGAAAGCTATCTCAATATTACAAAAGGCCAGTATCCAGTTGTAAAGCTGACTCAGAAAGCCTATGATGTTTTACAGGGCAATGAGAAAGTATATAATAGGGCTGCAAAACATAATACGCCTGCTGCTCTTTCACAAAGGGACACCAGAGGTAAAAAAGCCTCAAAAACTTTATTTGATGAGCCTGACAAGGCAAACCCAGTTAAAAAACCTAATGAAGTTTCAAACGGGAGCAATGAACTTTTTGATATACTCAGAGCTTTAAGAAAAGAACTTGCAGAAAAGAACAGACTTCCGCCTTATATTATATTTCATGACAGCGCTCTTAAGGAAATGCGCGACCAATTGCCCACTGACAGGCAATCAATGCTTAATATTAACGGTATTGGCGAAACTAAATTTAATTTATACGGAGAATATTTTGTTGAAGCCATTAAGAAATTCATTGAAGATAAAAGTATAAATATAAATAGTCAAACTTCAACCAATTCTACAAAAGAAAGCATTTCAATATCAGGAATAATCTTAAGAAATGAACCTGATAATGAGCCTAAAATAATAGCCAATGGAGTAGAGTACTCATGGAAAGATATTGGCAGAAAATTGCTTGAGCTTGAGGGAAGGAAGCTAAGGATAGAAATAGATGACTAAAAGATTAATTGATTTTAATATATATATTTTGCAATAAACATTTTACATCCATTTTTTATATTGCAAAATATATACCTTGATTCATAAGTTGCGAAAAGTTCAGCTTTGATAGTAAAATGCAGACGTATTAACTGCATTTTTAATGTAAAATCTTTTTTCGTAACTTATATATATTTAAAGCGCTATCAATCTATTTCTATCTCTTTGCTTTTTAGTAATTGCGCGAATTTCTCAACAATTACTGTGTCAAACTGAGTTCCTGAACCTTTTTCCAATTGAGCGATAGCGTCCTCTAAGGACAATTTCTGACGGTAAACCCTATTGGTAGTCATTGCGTCAAAAGCGTCTGCTACCGATAAAATTCTTGCCAGAAAAGGAATCTCATCTCCTTTTAATCCATTTGGGTAGCCCTTACCATCTATTCGTTCATGGTGATACATTACAAGAGGAACAATCTCATTAAACATGGATAATGCGGATAGAATCTTTGCCCCGTTTAAAGGGTGCTTTTTTATCTCCTGATACTCCAAATCATTCAATTTTCTGTCCGACAGAAGTATATCATCTGCGGTGCCAATTTTACCAATATCATGAAATGTGCCTCCAACATTTAACAAGGCTAAATCATTCTCCTTCAATTGGCTAAAGCATTTTCCAATCTGGACTGAGTACTTAGCGACCCTATCAGAATGTCCCCTTGTATATTCATCTTTTGCGTCAACTGCAAGTCTTAGAGTATCAATAGTTTCTTCATATCTGGTTTTAATGATCTCATAGGTCTTATTAAGTTCATTATTCTTAATACTTAGCAGTGAATGTAAAAAGGCATTATTTATTGAACTCGCTGCTTGGTTTGCGTAAATCTCTAAAATATCGAGCTTTTTATGATCGTCAAGTTCAACATAAATTACCCCGATTGATTCCTGTCTATCATTTAACAGAGGAAAGAATACACCGCTTTCATAGCTCACTGTCTTATGCTGCATTCTAGCTGTACCGGCATACATCATATGTAACGGACTAAACATAGTTGTAAAGGTATTTATATCTGTATTGAATTTTCCGACGCCTCTGTAATAAGTTTCCTTCTCGCTATCTTCTTTTACAATATTGTCAGCTAAAATAAAAGCGTCTTTTGATTCAACGATTTCTAAAAGGTTTAATAAAATATATTCAAGTATGACATCAATAGGTTGAAGCTGGAATAACTGAGGCGCTGCTTTTAAAATATTGCTTAACCCGTTTCGCGTCATTTTTATTTCATTCATCATAGCTATTGATTTGTAAGCTGATTTTATCAGCAGCATAAGTTGAGACGAATCATCAGATTTGGCGCAATATCCCTGTATTTCATTCTTTTCCAAAGTTTCCAATGGTGGAGCGCACTCAGAATGACCTGTTAAGAGCAATATATATAGTTCTTTATTAAATGACCTTATAATTTCAACAACCTGACTTCCATTTATATTATCCAGCAAGTAATCCAAAATGAGTAAGTCAAAGTGACTTTTCTTTAATTCTTCTATGGCTTCAGTATGGTTTGTATATCCCTTAAATTCATATCCGCTTCTTTCAAGTATTACCTTGAGAGTTTTAATAACCCCCGCTTCATCGTCGAGACCAATTATTTTAAAATTATTTTCATGGATCTCTGCTTCATTTTTCTTTAAAGTTGCAAGTCTCACTTATTATTCACCCCTCGTTTAGAGTGTTACAAAAATTCCTTGTTCAAGTTTTGTATGATGAAAACTCATTATATCAAGTTTTGAAACGACTAGTTGCTAAGTTTTTTTGATACTGCCTTAACTTCATTTTTAATGTAATCTTTTTCGCAACTTTTATAGCTATCACGCAGCCTGAATTTTTATATAAAACCTCGATCCTGCGCCCTCTTCCGATTCAAACCACATATCGCCTTTAAACATAACTTTTATTTTGGAGTATGATAAATACAGCCCAATTCCGCTGCCATCTTTGCCTTTTGTTGTTGTCATCTCCTTAAAAAGCTTATTCTTTACCTCTCGAGCTACACCCCTTCCATAATCTTTAACCGTAAAAACAATATTGTTCTGTGTTTTGTTAATTATTAACTCAATTTTGCGTTTAAAAACATCCACATTATTTATATCGTTAATTTTCTCATAAGCTTGAATGGAGTTTGAAATTAAGTTATTGACAATTTGAACCAAAGTTCCTATATCCCCATTTATCGATTGTTCCGGACTTATTTCGTTTATTATATTTAAAACGCATAAATTTGACTTGATTTCATATTTCATAAGAAAGTCAATATTTAGAATTAATTCTTCCACTGTAAAACTGTCTTTACTACGTGAACCTGGATTCATCACCTGGTTTTTTATAGCGGTCAAAGCATTGCTGATATAAGAAATATGACCTTTTAAATCATGAATATTACTTAACATTTCGTTGGCTATTTCATGATGGTCTTTGTCCTCGACAATTGGATTTCCTATTGACTCCATGTATTCGTTAGAAAGGTCCTCAAGCGCTGTGATGCAGCCTGAAATTGACATGATAGGCGTTTTAAGGTTGTGAGATATTCCTCCAATTAGATTACCCAAGGATGCAAGACGTTCTTTCTCTGTAATTTGCTGCTGCTGCTCCTCAATAATCTTTAAATTTTCTTTATGCTCTGTAATATTAGTAAGCAAAATTATTATTCCCAGCATCTCTTTGTTATGCATTATTGGCGTTATTTCGATAGTGAAATACTTATCTAAAATGCCTTCCACATAAAAATGTTGTTCAAATACAAAAGCCTTACCGGTTAACTTAACATTTTCTATAAAGTTTTTTGTGTTTGCCACGTTTATCAGGTTAGTTCCATCTAAAAGCTTTAATAGATTAACCTTTCTTTTAATATCAACAATATTGCTAAACGTATAAAACATAGCCCTATTAAAGTCCACAATGCGATATTCCAGATCAATAACCAAAAAGCTATTTGATATCCTATCCACCACAGTTCGCATCGCTATTGGCATCAAACTTAAAAAATCAAACTTAAAAATTGCTATATAAAAGCAAGTGATTGCAAAGGTGAACGATATCGGAGTCGACATCTGATCCAATTCAACAATTTTCACAGTAAACAATATGTTAATTATTAATGGTATTAGTAGTCCAGTCAGAATTAATATAGATTGTTTGGAAAATATTCCAGCGTTTTTTATTGAAGAATACGCCAGATAACACATCCCTATTAAAATTAAGCTGTAAGAATATACAGCATGTATAATAAAATACCTGCCGTAAATTATGCCGCTGCCTCTAAATGAGTATTTAATATAAAACAAGTGATTATAATGATTCGTCATTATTATTATTATTGTAATAAAAGGAATAACTAACAATAATAAATGTTTATAAGTTAATTCTAGCCTTGAATTTGCGTATATTCTTCCCAAAAGATATACAGGTATGGGAATTAAACAGATACTGATAAATGAAAGCGAAATCAATATTAATGGCTGATGTCCGCTATCTTCTAAAAATTCTACAGGTCCGCTCGTGATACTCCAAAATATCAGTAGAGATAAAATCGAGATAAAAACATAGTGTAGCTGCTGCTTCTTTTTAGTCCTAATCAAAAAGAATAATAACAAAACAATCAATAAAGTAGTTGAGCCTAGTAAAATATACTCCCAATTATCTTTTAACAAAGGAATATCACCCATCTTTTGTATTTATCATCTTTTTATTGCCGTACATTAATTATCGGTTACTTGGCTCAGTAGATTAATATACAAGGAAAAAACATATTTTTCCAAAAGATTTTGGATGGTAACATTAATGTTAGTTTTATTTTTGCGTATGTGATCTATAAAACTCCAAATAATCTTTCAGCATATCTTTTAGTATTCTCGGAGTATCAAGTTTGTAAGGACATTTTGTTTTACATTGCCCACAATCAACGCATTTATTAATAAGTTCCATTCCTTCCTTTCCTTTTTCAGTAATAAACTGCTGATATGGCGCTCTTCTTAATAAAAGGGACATTCTAGCCGCAATTGGAATATTTATTTGAGCAGGACAAGGCATGCAATAACCACAGCCGCGACAAAAATTTCCTGATAGTTGATTTCTGTCTTTCTTAATATAATCCCACATTTCCTCACTCATTTGGGGTGGATTTTTTTCAAGGGCTAAGAACTCATCCAATTCAGATTCTCTTTGAATCCCCCATATTGGCGTAACATTTTTGTACATTCTCAAGAACGCAAACGCGCAGGCGGCATTTGTAATAAGCCCTCCTGATAATGCTTTCATCGCGATAAGACCTATGTCATGCTTTATGCATTCATCAATAATTGAAAGTTCTTTTTCTGAAGAAATATAACTCAATGGAAACTGCACAGTATCATAAAGTCCTGAGCATACTGCTTCTAAAGCATTGTCCAAACGGTGACATGTAATCCCGACAAATCGAATAAGCCCTTTTTCTTTAGCTTCCATCAGTCCTTTGTAAACGCCTTCCGGATCATGAGGATCCGGAAGCTCTTCAGGATTGTGGAGCTGATAAATATCAATATAATCTGTTTTTAAGTTTGACAGACTTGTTTCCAAATTTGAAAAAAGTGATTGTTTATCCTTCGCAAAGGTTTTTGTAGCTAATATAATATCTTTTCTTACATCAGAAAGAGCATATCCGAGCTTCTCTTCACTGTCGGAATAAGCCCTGGCTGTATCAAAGAAATTTATTCCATTGTCATAAGCCTTAACTAGCAGTTTTTTTGCTTCATCAAAGCTTACACGTTGAATAGGCAGCGCCCCAAAAGCAGTTCTACTTACAAGTAGGTTTGTTCTACCCAATCTGGTTTTCTCCATATTCTTTCTTCTCCTTTATTAAGTATAACCCTATCTCCTCTGTCTAAATAAGTTGCGAAAAAGATTTTACATTAAAAATGCAGTTAATACGTCTGCATTTTACTATCAAAGCTGAACTTTTCGCAACTTATGAATCAAGGTATATATTTTGCAATATAAAAAAGGGATGTAAAATGTTTATTGCAAAATATATAAATTAAAATGATATTAATATTAAATCTTAAATTTAGGCATTTTCAGTTCTTTTTGGATTTTGTTCATATATCAGTGATTTCCGCAATTACATCCACTTCCACCATCGCTATGCCCATGGGAATGTTCATGACCTGCGCATCCCGCATTATTT
>JAUZPS010000221.1 GCA_030705945.1 Bacillota bacterium | reverse complement strand
TTTAATTCTCCTGTCAATTGTATTCGGGCATATTTTAATATAATAATCTATTTTAAACCTATTTTATAGTTCTGTGAAGCATAAAATTATTTTTTAATATATTAAGTTCACATACCTTCCTATGATTAACGTTGTAATTTGTATAAAGATTCTAAGACAGAGAGCTAGGATAGAGCTTTTACGGTTAAATTTCTACAGATAACCATATGTAATGTTTTATATCAACTCGCTTTGAAAAGCCCCTTTTCGGCTGTTCAATACTAGCATAGAACTAACTTTACTTTTGGTTATCCATATATAAAGAGTGGCAACTCATAATCATAAATGAGTTGCCACTCTTATAAAAATTCAGGAAGAGTTTACATTTTAGGAGTATTAATACATTCCACCCATGCCGCCCATTCCGCCTGGCATTCCACCGCCCATAGGAGCTTCTTTTTCAGGCTTATCAGCAACAATACTTTCTGTTGTGAGAACCATTGATGCAACTGATGCGGCATTTTGCAGAGCTGATCTTGTAACCTTAGCTGGATCAACTATACCTGCTTCTATCATATCAATATATTTTTCATTAAGAGCATCAAAGCCTATGCCTTTTGCGCTGCTCTTAATTTTATCAACGATTACTGAACCTTCAAGACCCGCATTTGCAGCGATTTGTCTTACAGGCTCCTCTAAAGCTCTAAGAATTATCTGAATACCAGTCTTTTCATCTCCAACGCTTCCTTCCAAAAGTTTTGAAACATTTGGAATAATGTTGATGAGCGCAGTACCGCCACCAGCAACAATACCTTCCTCAACTGCAGCTTTAGTTGCAGCGAGAGCATCTTCTATTCTTAATTTCTTTTCTTTCATTTCTGTTTCTGTTGCAGCTCCAACCTGGATTACCGCAACTCCACCAGCTAATTTCGCAAGTCTTTCCTGAAGTTTTTCTCTATCGAAATCTGAAGTAGTTTCTTCAATTTGAGCTTTTATTGAAGCGATTCTCTTCTTGATTTCATCCTGATTTCCTGCGCCATCAACGATAATAGTGTTTTCCTTCTGAATCTTAATCTGTCTAGCTTTACCTAACTGGGAAATCTTTGCTTCTTTTATATCAAGACCCAGATCTTCAGTTATAACTTCACCACCTGTAAGTACTGCTATATCCTGAAGCATTGCTTTTCTTCTGTCACCGAAGCCTGGAGCTTTAACAGCCACGCAAGTGAAGGTTCCTCTTAACTTGTTGACTAATAATGTTGCAAGAGCTTCACCCTCAACATCTTCAGCTATTATTACCAACTTCTTGCCTTGCTGAACTATCTGTTCGAGAAGAGGTAACACATCCTGAATATTGCTTATTTTCTTATCTGTGATTAATATATATGGATCATCGAGAACAGCTTCCATCTTGTCAGTATCTGTAACCATGTAAGCTGAAACGTAACCTCTGTCAAACTGCATACCTTCAACTACTTCGAGGTTTGTTCCCATAGTTTTTGATTCTTCTACTGTTATAACGCCGTCATTTGTTACTTTTTCCATTGCGTCTGCTATCAAACTTCCTATGTCTTCGTCATTAGCGGATATGGAAGCAACTCTAGCGATATCTTCCTTACCTTTAATCTTCTGGCTGTTTTGTTTGATGCTTTCAACTGCAACTTCAACTGACCTTGAAATACCTTTTTTAAGAATCATTGGGTTTGCGCCAGCTGCAACATTCTTCAAACCTTCTCTTATAATTGCCTGAGCCAATAATGTAGCTGTAGTTGTTCCATCACCTGCTACATCGTTAGTCTTAGTAGCAACTTCTTTTACGAGCTGCGCGCCCATGTTTTCGAATCTATCTTCCAATTCTATTTCTTTTGCTATAGTTACACCATCATTAGTGATTAACGGCGCGCCGAATTTTTTATCAAGAACAACATTTCTTCCTTTAGGTCCAAGTGTGATCTTAACTGTATCTGCAAGCTGATTAACGCCGCTTTCTAAAGCGCGTCTAGCTTCTTCACCAAATTTAATATCTTTTGCCATTAGTATAGCCTCCTTATTTAGATCTCTTAAAAATTTTAATAAGTTTAACCCGCAAACATTTGATATCGGAATATTCAAAAATCATTATGTAGTACAATTCCTAATCAAATGTAGATCGAAATCAATTAACCTATTACATTTAGGAATGATTGAGAAATTGCTTCCGATTCTGAGCATGTGTTCACGAGTTAAGTGAACACGAAAGCGAAGATTTTAGTGGAAGTTGTTTTTTCAACATTCTTTACCTATCGCAAAATACCTAATAAGTATTCGTTATTTTGCTTTGCTAAATGTAAGATTAATAATGATTTTATTATAATCATATCCCAGTTTAAAATGTCTAAAATATAACCCCTGCGATAAATTTCATTCCATGTTCGCTTCATTTGCAAACATGTCTAAAGCCGTAAGAAATATTTTAATCATTTACAGATCGGCTTATTCTACAACAGCCAAAATGTCGCTTTGTTTTAAAATTGTATATTCCTGCCCGTCAAATTTAACTTCTGTACCGGAATATTTGCTAATCAGCACTTTGTCTCCAACCTTAACTTCCATTTTTATTTCCTTGCCTTCAACAACTGCTCCAGGTCCTACTGCAACAATTTCTGCAACCTGTGGTTTTTCCTTAGCGGATCCTGGTAATACAATACCGCTCTTTGTTGTTTCTTCACTTTCTAACATTTTAATTACTACTCTTTCACCTAATGGTTTTATTTTCATAAAGGTTTACCCTCCTTGCTGGTATTTTTATTAGCACTCACCTTTAACGAGTGCTAATATTATATTATATAATATCCAATTTATAAGCAAATATGTCATTGGATAAATATCTTTAAATTCAACGAATTATACCTATTTATACAAATTTATATTTGCTATACATTATATTTTGCAAAATATCTCAATATTCCTTCAATTTATAAAAACAGGACAACCACTTTGGGATGTCCTGTTTTTATGTGAAGTAATTTTTTAATCATAGCTTAGCTATGTTAAAAAGCAACTTCAAGTAATTTGCTTTCACGTTCACTAAATTAAAAGCGCAATTAATCTTATATTTGTCAGAGCAAAATAACGAACGCTTTAACGTTATTTTGTGATAGACAAATGTAATAGATTAATCGCTTTTAATCTAAACCGTGAACGTACGCAAAAACTTGAAGTAATTTTTTAATCATAGCTTAGCGTCTGCCTTTTAATTCATCGTAAATATCATCAAGTTTAACATCTCTCTCAACCATTAAGACAAATAAATGATAGAAAAGATCCGCAATTTCATATCTTACTTCACTTACCTCTTTATTTTTTGACGCTATTATAACTTCAGCTGACTCTTCTCCAACTTTTTTAAGGATTTTATCAATTCCCTTATCAAACAAGTAATTTGTATAAGAGCCTTCTTTTGGATTTATCCTTCTGTCAACTATGACGTTGTAAACCTCTTGCAAAATAGCGGCTTTATCCAAGCTTGATACGGAATTGTTGGCTTCCTTTATGCCCTCTGAGTCTATATCCCTGTAAAAACAGGAATAATTTCCTGTGTGGCATGCAGCCTCAACTTGCTCTACTTTAATAAGAAGGGCGTCGTTGTCACAATCAATACTCATTGATTTAACATGCTGGAAATGACCGGAGGTTTCTCCTTTCAACCATAGCTTGTTCCTGCTTCTGCTCCAATAGTGGACCTTTTTTGTCTCAATAGTTTTTTCAAAGGCCTCCTTATTCATATAAGCCAGCATCAAAACCGTATTTGTCTTATAATCCTGAGTAACTACAGGAATTAATCCATTACTGTCAAACTTCAAATTTTTTGATATATCATCCATTTTATTAGACCCCTTCAAATCATTTTATTTAACTTTATTTATTATTTTCTAACTTCTATTCCTTTTTCGCTGAGGAAATTCTTCAAGTCACAAATTTCCATATCTCTGAAGTGGAATAATGACGCTGCTAATACTGCATCAGCTTTACCTTCCGTCAAGGCTTCATAGAAATGCTCCATCGTTCCTGCGCCGCCTGAAGCAATTACGGGTATCTTGACATTTTGGGATATCCTTCTTGTCAGCTCAATATCGTAACCGTTTTTTGTGCCGTCACAGTCCATGCTTGTAAGAAGTATTTCTCCCGCTCCCATCTTTTCCGCCTCAATTGCCCATTCAATTGCGTCTTTTCCGGTATCGACCCTGCCGCCATTAAGATAAACATCCCAGCTGGCTCTTTCAACATTTCTTTTTGCGTCAATGGCAACAACAACGCACTGGCTTCCAAAACGCCAGGCAGCCTCGGATATAAGTTCCGGTCTTTTTATAGCAGCTGAGTTTACAGAAATCTTGTCGGCTCCCGCTCTAAGAATTTCCTTAAAGTCGTCAACAGTCCTGATACCTCCTCCTACAGTAAAAGGTATAAAAACCTGTTCCGCAACCCTTCTCACAACATCGAGTATAATGCCTCTTGCGTCGCTTGAAGCTGTAATATCGAGAAAAGTAAGCTCATCGGCGCCGGCTTTGTCATAAACCGCGGCAATCTCAACCGGGTCTCCCGCATCTTTTATATTAACGAAATTTACACCCTTAACAACTCTCCCTGCATGAACATCAAGGCAGGGTATAATCCTTTTTGTCAACATTTTTAACAACCTCTGCTTTACTTTGCAATTTTTATCGCCTCTGTTAAATCTATATTTCCTGTATATAAAGCTTTACCTATAATAGCTCCTGAAACCCCAACTTCTTTGAGCATCCTGATATCGTCAATGCTGCTTACCCCTCCTGAAGCTATAATCTCTACATTAACAGCCTTCACCATTTCTTCCATAGCCCTGAGGTTCGGTCCTGCTAAAGTTCCGTCGGTAGCTATGTCCGTATAAATAATCGTTTTTGCTCCAAGGTCTTCCATCTTTTTAGCAAAACTGGTAGCTGTAAAGCTGCTTGTCTTCGCCCATCCTTCTATTGCAACAAATCCATCTTTCGCGTCAATACCTACCACAAGGCTGTTCTCAAAGGTCTTAACCGCTTTTGCAACAAGATCAGGGTCATTAACCGCGGATGTTCCAAGTATAACGCGCTGAATTCCCTTGCACAGAATTATTTCTATCATTTCTATTGACCGAATTCCGCCGCCTAATTGTACGGGAATTCCCAATTTAACCGCTACCTCGCTTATAACAGCTGTATTCTGCGGTTCGCCAACCCTTGCGCCGTCCAAATCGACAACATGCAAGTATTCAGCCCCGAGACTTTCCCACTTCAAAGCCATTTCTAACGGATTGTCAGAATAAACTGTTACATCATTAAATTTTCCTTGAACCAATCTTACACATCTTCCGTCTTTAACATCAATAGCCGGATAAATTTTCATTAAGATTCCTCCTAAATTTAGAGTAATACCAACTCGTACTTAAAAATCCAAGACCAATTAACCTAAAATTTATAGTCAATAAGGGAGTTTCAAAAAATTCCTTGTTCAAGTTTTGTATGATGAAAACCCATTATATCAAGTTTTTGAAACTCCCAGTTGACCAGTTTATTTCTTGATACTACCCAACTCAACTTTCCCACATCATTAATATTCTTGCAGCCATGTTATCATAACATTAGGCCTATCAAATCTATATCAAAATATAGTTGAATTAATGCCTGTTTTTATGGCAGCATAATGTGAAGTGGGAAAGTTGAGCCAATAGCTCAACTCATAGATATCGAACTTATATAGAACTTTACAGTTCGGTGTCTATAGAAATCAACCGTAAATAAGTTCTTTAAAATTTCTTAAAATAGTTAATCCAACTTCGCCACTTTTTTCAGGATGAAATTGTGTTGCAAACACTTTACCTTTTCCTACCGCAACATCAAACTGAATGCCATAGTCAGTTGTAGCCTTGACAATATCCTTATTTTCAGCGTCCAAATAATATGAATGCACGAAATAAACATAAGGCGTATTTGGTAAATTTTTAAATAAGGCGCAATCTTGAGAAGTTTTTATTGAATTCCACCCCATATGCGGAACTTTAAGATTCATATCTGATGGCAGTTGTTTTATAGCGCCTTTAAATATCCCTAAGCCTCTGACATTATCGCCGCCTTCTTTGCTGTAATCAAAAAGGAGCTGCATTCCAAGACAAATTCCAAGAAAAGGTTTGTCATCTTCTATTACTCTTTTTACGACATCAACCATCCCGGCTTTTTTCAAATTGTCCATAGCGTCGGAATAAGCTCCCACGCCTGGTAAAACAACCCCATCGGCATTTAAAACAAAGTCAGGATCTGATGATACAGAAGCCTCACAACCAATAAAATGAAAAGCTTTTTCGACGCTTCTTAGATTTCCTACGCCATAATCAATAATCGCGATCAAAAACAATCACTCCAAACAATAAACAATTATCATATTGTGTCTTTAATTAAAATCAATTAATCTTTTAAATTTATTTAGAGCGTTTCAAAAAACTCCTTGTTCAAGTTTTGTATAATGAAAACTCATTATATCAAGTTTTTGAAACAACCAGTTGCTAAGTTTTTTTTGATACTGACTTATCGCGAAATAACGTAAAAGCATTCGTTATTTGGGTCTGCTAAATGTAAGATTAATAATGATTTTAATATAATTAGTCCAGCTTCTTTCCGGTAATTCGTTCGTACGCTTCTATATATTTAGCTTCAGTCTTTTTAATTACATCTTCAGGAAGCATTGGAGCCGGAGGCTTTTTATCCCAATCCGATGTTTCGAGATACTCCCTTAAAAACTGTTTATCAAAGCTCTTCTGAGCCCTTCCAGCCTGATATTCATCCATTGCCCAGAATCTTGATGAATCAGGGGTAAACATTTCGTCTCCCACAACAAGCTTGCCATCCAATATACCAAATTCAAACTTTGTATCCGCAAGGATCAAGCCTCTGCTTTCAGCATGCTTGCTTGCTTTATTATAGAGAGCAAGGCTAATATCTTTTAGTTTATTAGCCAGATCACTTCCAATTTTATTTTGTAGAATCTGGAAACTAACGTTTTCATCATGGCCTTCTGTCGCTTTTGTAGATGGAGTAAATATTGGTTCAGGAAGCCTTTCCGCCTGCTTTAAACCTGAAGGAAGCTTAATTCCGCATATACACCCGGTCTTCTGGTAATCCTTCAGACCCGAACCTTCGAGATATCCCCTTACAATACACTCCGCCTCAACCATTTGAATCTTTTTTACCAGCATGGATCTGCCCTGAAGCTCTTCTTTAAACTTTGAGAATTCTTCTGGGTATTGACTTACATCAGTAGTGATTACATGATTGTCCACAACATCCTTTGTATAATTAAACCAAAACTCTGATATGCTGTTTAGAACTCTTCCCTTATTTGGTATCAAATTTGGGAAAACCACATCAAAAGCTGATATTCTGTCTGTTACAACGATGAGGAGCTTATCTCCCAGATCATAAACATTTCTTACCTTCCCTTTTATATGTAATGGGAACTTAATAAAATCAGTATCATTGATTAACATTTGTGTTTTAATCCTCCTTTAAAATCTCGCATCAAATTTCTAAATAGATAAAAAGCAATTAATCTTTTACATTTGCCTATCACAAAATAACGTTAAAGCGTTCGTAATTTGCTCCGTCAAATGTAAGATT
>JAUZPS010000220.1 GCA_030705945.1 Bacillota bacterium | reverse complement strand
TATATGCTTATATGAACAAAAAAAAGAAAGAAAAAATACGTTTTATTGGCAAGAGAAGACTTTTCGAACATCCCCTGTTTAAACACTTTATGGACTACGCCGATGTTATTTATGTTGACCAGGGAAAAGTCGACAAAGCATTTCTGAGCCAGGTCAGGAAGGTATTAAAAGAAGGGCATATATTGGGGATATTTCCGGAAGGGAAACGTTCCGATGATGGAATGCTGATTAAGGCGCAACCTGGAATAACGCATTTGGCGCTATTATATAAGGTTCCAGTGGTTCCCGTTGGCTTAAACGGATTTTACGATGTTTTGCCCAAGGGCAAAAAGTTACCGAGAGTCCATAAGTTGACCATTGATATCGGGAAGCCCATCGACCTCGAAGCGTATTATGGAAAAAAGCTTGATGAATATGAGACTGAACGCATTACTAACTTAATTATGAAGCAAATTGGACATTTGACTCATCAGGAATATAACTATTAGCACTATGATTGGGGGAGGACGGCATTTTGAATCAATATTACATAGGAGTGGATGTGGGCTCCGTCAGTACAAATATTGTTGTCATGGACAGCATGGACAATAAGAAACTCTATGAGACATTATACATAAGAACCAATGGACAGCCATTAGAAAGCCTGAATGAAGGTTTTATAACCCTCAAAGATAAGGGTTACTGTATGGAGGATATTCTGGGGGTTGGGGTAACCGGAAGCGCCCGTATATTAGTTGGTAATATTATCGGCGCAGACTCTATCAAAAACGAAATTACAGCTCATGCTGTTGCTGCCATCGATACTTATCCCCAGGTGAAAACCGTTATCGAAATTGGTGGACAGGACTCCAAAATTATTCTAATCCGCAATGGTGTGGTCATTGATTTCGCTATGAATACCATCTGCGCTGCCGGAACGGGTTCATTTTTGGATCAGCAGTCGTTCCGATTAAAAATTCCGATAGAAGAGTTTGGTGATTTTGCCTTACGCGCGGATGAGCCTGTACGTATTGCCGGCCGTTGCACTGTATTTGCAGAAACGGATATGGTCCATAAACAGCAGGAAGGGGCAACAAAAGAGCAAATAGTTGCCGGGCTTTGCGAGGCCTTGGCTCGAAATTATATAAACAATGTGGCGAAAGGAAAAAGCATTGAGGCGCCAATTCTCTTCCAGGGTGGCGTAGCCTTCAATAAAGGAATTAAGCGCGCCTTTGAACAGGAATTAGCTGCTCAGCTTGTTATTCCCAAACATTTTAATGTGATGGGGGCTTTGGGGAGCGCAATTTTAGCTAAAGAGACTGTTAGAGATACAAAAAAGAAGACCACCTTCAAAGGGTTTGATATCATGCAGAGAAAATATAAGCTCAAGAGAGTCGCATGCCAGGATTGTCCCAACGCGTGTGAGCTTACGGAAGTAACTGTGGAGGGTGAGATTGCAGCAAAGTGGGGGGACCGTTGTGGGAAATGGCAAAAATAAAGAATTACCGACTTCGAAGATTATTGGTATTCCACGAGGATTAAGTTACTATCTGGACAATTTCTCATGGGAAAGTTTTTTTCATATTCTGGGCTATGAGGTTGAATACTCTGAGGATTCTTCGGTGGAGACCTTTGAAACAGGAAATCAGTTCGTTGGAAGTGACCAGTGTTTTCCTGTAAAAGTATATTACGGGCATGTCCTTTCTTTGTTGAAAAAAAACAACTATATTTTTATTCCTCAGTATACCAGTATGGAGGAAGGGACTTATTGCTGTCCTAAAGTAATTGCATTACCCCAGCTCATCAAAAATACGATACCGCAGGAAATAAACTTGCTTACAGTGGAAATCGATCTGGGAAGAGAAAAATTCACGCGGAAAAATATTCGCAGGCTGGCAATGAGCTTGAGTCAGAACCCCTTACGTATCTTTGCGGCTGTAAACTATTTTGATAAAAACAGAAAAAGACTACCGGAGGAGATCTCATCTGCAGAAAAGTTTATGGGAGAATGCCAAAGTAATGGGAAGAAGGGCTCGATTGGTGTTATTGGACATCCTTATGCCTTGCAAGATCCCTTTCTTAATATGGGAATTTTAAATCGGCTGAAAGAATTCGGATTTGATGTTGTGACCTCGGCTCGATACCAAAGGTCTTATGAGCAAACAGATTGTCCGGTCTATTTTAGCCGGAGAAAACCCCACTGGGATTTCGGTCGGAACATTCTGTATGCTGCAGAATCAATGCTGAAGGATGAGAAAATCCAAGGGATTATCTTTATAACTTATTTTGGCTGCGGTATCGACGCGTTTATTGAAGAAATCTTCAACGATAGTATTTGCGGTCAAAAACCTTATTTAGGCTTAACGTTGGATGAACATTCCGGAGAAGCAGGACTGATGACCAGAATCGAAGCATTTACAGATATGATGATTCGAAAAGGGGGAGAAAACAGAGATGCCGGTTAAGATTACCTTTCCGCATGCCGGAGAGTATTATGTTGTTTTTAAAGACTTAATGACCAACCTGGGATTTGAAGTTGTGGTACCGCCGCCGACTAGCCAAAGGACACTGGATCTTGGAGTAAAATATGCTCCGGCTCAGGCTTGCCTGCCATTTAAAATCACCTTGGGGAATTTAATCGAGGGGATTGAAAAAGGAGCCGATGTGGTTGGTATGATTGGCGGCAAAACCGGAATTTGCAGATTGGCTTATTATAGTGAAATGTATCAGAAAATTTTAGCTGATAATGGTTATTCGGTAGATTTACTGGCGGTCAAAGTTAAAAAAGAATTCTGGGACAACCTTAAAAAGCATCAGCCTGAGCTGACATTTCGGCAATTTATAAAGACCATCAGAAGCTTTTGGCGAAAGCTTATCCTCTTTGAGTTGATCAGAGAAAAGTCCCTGGAGCTTCGACCATATGAAGTCAAAAAAGGCGATTGTACCAGAATAAAACGCAGTTTCTTGCAGGAATTGGAGCAAACAACAGATCTTTCTGCGTTGAAAGCGCTCAGACACAAAATTATTAAAGGCTTTGCTTCTATTCCTATTGATGAAAACAGAAAAGTCATCAAAATTGGTTTGGTCGGGGAATTTTTTCTTCTGATTGATCAGTTTTCCACAATGAACATGGAAGAATTTCTAGGGAATAACGGGATTTTACTCAAGTACTCCTTAAGTTTTTCAGAATTCTTTATCGGGTCTTTGAAGCAAAAAAGATTTCTGGATAAATATTTGCCAACACATAACCATAAAGTCTATCAATTTGCCAAGGAGTATATCACCAGGCCAATTGGCGGACATGGCAGAGAGACAATCGGCGAAGCGGTTGTCTTCCGGCAAAAGGGCTATGATGGGGTAATACACCTCTATCCATTTTCCTGCATGCCGGAAGTCGTTGCAGGTTCAATAACATCCAAGGTCAGTGTCGATTGGCAGATACCGATATTAAGCATCTGTATGGATGAGCATACAGGCCAGGCAGGTTTTCAAACCAGGTTGGAAGCATTTACGGATATGATTAAAAGAAAAAAATTCATGCCGCCTCAAAATGAAAATGATATAGTACATCTGGAGGTATCTCAATGATTCTAAGGGTCTATCTATTCTTTTTGGTTGTGATCATCACCATATTCTTTATTGCATATGTAAAGAAAAGCAGGGAGACAGTTCTGCGCGTGGTTTCTTTTTTTGGCATACTTAATTTATTTTCTCTTGCTTATATACTTGGTACTGCAGCTATATTTGTCTTAGTGACTCTCATCCTGGCTTTGGGCATTTATGAATTGTCGAAAAATTATAAATTAAGGAATCCTATACCTTTTACCCTGATTGTCGCCTTAGCTTATCTGTTATTGCTATATTTTAAGTCATATTTGATTTATGCGTTACCAGCATTTTTTTTACTGGTTGGATTGACCTTTGCAGGGACTTACAGTATGGTCAAAAGATATTTTTTTGTGTATTTTTTCGGTGTGATGTTTCTTGCTGTTTCTGCTGCAAGCCTGGTATTATTATACCCAATGAATCCGGACGCAATCATTTTTTTGATTTCAATGCTGGCATTTAATGATGTAACAGGATATTTTGCAGGCAGGAAATTCGGTAAAATCAAGGTATTTAAAACTTTAAGCCCCAAGAAAACCCTTAAAGGATATTTGGGTGGATTGGCAGGACTGCTGGCAGGCATGATTTTATTTCATACCATTATTCCTGTTTTAGCCGGAACTTCACTTTGGCAAAACCTGATTCTGCTTGTTACTTTTTTTATCTTTGGCAATGCTGGAGATTTATTATTTTCAAAGATCAAGCGGAGCTTGGGAGTCAAGGATTTCAGCGGTCTTCTGCCAGGCCACGGTGGTATTTTGGACAGGTTCGACAGCGCATTAATGGTCTCACCGCTGTTGTATGTATTTTTATTTCTAAAGTAGGGGGAGGTCTCCTTTAAGTGCAGCATGTATCCGTTATTAATGTGTCAATATATAAAAGAAATATAATCTATTTCTTCTGCTCGTTTATTTGGGCAGCAACTATTAGTATCCTGCCTCAGGTTTTCTTCATGACCTATTATCCGGAACAGAAGAATACATACTTAAGTTTATTTTTACTATTGGGGACATTGGCTTCCATTGCAGGAATACTTACTTCCCATAATAATTCGTTTTATTTCTCCATTACTGAGAATACGGGCCGCAGAAGTTTTCTGGCTGTTTGCTGTATTTTTACGATGGCGGCAACTTACTCCGGACTTTTTTTAGTAAAAAATTTATTTCTTTATCTGGTTTGCTTCGTCCTGATGAAATTTATTTCCAATCTATTCTATAACTTCATTGACCGATTTTTTGTAGAATGTTCAGACCAGCAGCAGATAAGAATTCATGTTCAGGCCAATCTTCTTTTTCAACTTCTGGGTCTTATGGCGGCGCCGCTTTATTTTTCGTTCTTCTCTGGCAACAAAATACTGAGTATTAGCTTAATTTGGGTAATTGCTATATTTAGTCTTTGCTACATGATGACTGATATTCGAAAAATGAGTACCAATTCCAGAAAGAACAAAGTACTGGACCGAGCGTTCCCCCAAAAAAAGATAAGTCGTTATCATCACCTTTTTACAGCTTATTCATTATTGATTTTAACGGCCGTCAACATGATGATTTCTATGATGATCTATATTCTGAAAGACTACTATCATTTCAGTAACGCTTCAGAAAAGGGCGGAGTCGTGATTGGAGTTATCAGTGTATTGGCAGTTATCACAGTATTATTTTCCGTTGTCTTTGTAAAGCCATTTACCCCAATAAAAAACAATCATAATGTCCGGCAGAAATTTCCTGTCAGGGCAAATGGGATTGCAATCTGGGGATTTATATTGATAATTGGGGCTTTTTACCTGAAAATTACCGACTCATTTTTTATTCTCCTTTGTTTTTGTTCTTTTGCCGGGATTTTCTACGGTATCTTTCTTTACAGTACACGAAATTATGCCAGCAGCGCTTCTCTTAATACCGGATTAATTTCGATCTATAATAACTTGCCTAACTATGCATCCTTAGTTGGATCTCTGTTGATTCTATCGGTATCTTTGTTAGCAAAAACGCAAGCCATGGATTTCAGTAAGTTGATGCTGGAAATCATCTTAGTACTTTTTATATTAGCTCTATTTGCTTTGATTAAAGATAGGACACTTTAAACCTTATAATAAGCATCAACCATAAAGCAGTAAAAAATTATGACATGAAAGGTATATATATAAAAAGCAATTAATCTTTTACATTTGCCTATCGCAAAATAACGTTAAAGCGTTCGTTATTTTGCTCCGTCAAATGTACGATTAATAGTGCTGTTTCTATAGAAGAAAGAGGTGTTTGCCTTGCATAAAAAATTTATTTATTTAAAGTACTTAAATATCCCAAATGTAATGACGGGATGCTCACTGGCTATCGGCTTTATTACCCTGATCCTGATATTCAATCAAAAACTTACATTTGCCTTAACCCTTTACGCTTCAACAATATTGCTGGATAGGTTGGACGGAATTGCTGCGCGTAAATTCCGGATGGTATCGGACTTTGGCAAAGAACTTGACAGCTTGACTGATTTTTTTAATTTTTGCATCGTGCCAGCAATTATTGCCTATTTCCTGGGGTTGAACTCTGTAGTGTCAGTTCTGATTCTAATTATTTATATCATTGCTGGAGTGAGCAGATTGGCGCATTTCAATCTGGAGGAGATGGAAGAAATCGACGGGAAAAAGTTCTTTTCAGGTATTCCCACCACGCTTGCAGCGAGCTGGTTTTTGATCATTGTTTCTCTGCTGGAAACATTAAACTTATTGTATTTGAAAAGTATTTTGATGGTGTCTTTTTTAATCTTAGCCATTCTGATGGATGCTCCTTTGCGTTGCCATAAAAACGGAGTGCTTGTTAAGTCCTTATATCTATTGCTCCCGACAGCAGTCGCTATTTTATGGATATTTTAGCAAAATACCTTGTCGCGCGAAATGGTACTCATAATAGTCTACTATATAAAAAGTAATTAATCTTTTACATTTGCCTATCGCAAAATAACGTTAAAGCGTTCGTTATTTTGCTCCGTCAAATGTAAGATTAATAGTGCTTTTTATATAGTATCAAGCTTCAAAGTTTTTTTAATAAATTAACTACACATCATTCAATACAGCTTTATCGCCAAATAGCTCCAAGGCTTTTCTATTATAAGCCCTCGCGGCTTCTTTTTCATCATCAAAATGCCCTAAAAAATATGCCTTTTTATTATGATGCAAGTATGTCCTCCATTTTTTACCGGGCTCATACCACCCAACACCTTTGTAAATGGATGACTGCTTTTTAATTATTCTGCCTTTCCTGTTTTTCAGTTCTGATTCACTTGCATCAATTTCATTTAAACGAGCCTGGCTGCCATATAATTCAATTGCTTTATCGTTATATGCCAATGCGGCATTGATTTCATTTTCAAATACGCCAAGATAATATCGTTTACCGTCCTTTTCAACAGCGCTATGCCAAACTGGCGCATGCTTATCTTTGTAGACTCCTACATATTTAGATGAAGTATCCTCTTTTTGTCTACGTAATCCCTGCATACCAAGGGATGCTTTTTCTTTATGGGAAGCCTCGACATATTGAATTACTTCCTCAGAGTATTGTTCATAATCTTCAGGAGAAATTTGATTCAAATTTGCTTTTTCGCCATAAAACTTCTTTGCTATTATATTATAAGCTATAGCAGCTTTGACCTCCGAATCAAAGGAAGCTATGAACTTTTTTCTGCCCTTGCACACCATAACATTCCATTTAAAAGAGGGCGCGTTTAGAAGAAATGATACACCTCTATACTGGGATGTGATAGCTTTTCTTGTTTTATACGCCTTGTGGGAAAAGTCGTTTACAGCTATGTTTTCACGCCTGTAATCAAATTTGTTTCCATTAATATGTTTCACATAAGTATATTTTTTATCAGGAAACAGGAACTTGTGTAAAGATTTCCGTTTTCCATCTTTAAATCTGGTGTAAATACTATAGTGTATATCACCGTTTGCTTGCATCTCTTTTGTATAGCTCCAGTTGTAGTCCTTAATAATCTCATAGTCGGCGTCATCAACAATAAGCTTGCCGCCTGCAAATAAATTGATTTCTTTCATAAAACTATGACCTTCAACTTTCTTTTTCTATTC
>JAUZPS010000022.1 GCA_030705945.1 Bacillota bacterium | reverse complement strand
TTGCCATCGTAAATAATATATACGGGCAATATTTTAAAGATCCATTTCCAGCCAGATCATGTGTTGAGGTATCAAAGCTGCCGACGAATGTTTTGGTTGAGATAGAAGTTGTTGCTTTTTAAGGCTTACATGTCAAAGAATAATTGTTAACGGAACCAATAAACTTTTAATTGTGAAGTTTATTGGTTTAATTTTTTATATCCCATTTGAGCCACAATAAAAGGACCTCTTTATCCGATTCTGAAAAAATTACTACTAAAATCCGAAGAAAAACTACCGATTGAAAGCAGGTATTTTTGTAAAATAATATTTGGAGATTATTATTTGTTCGATTTTAGGAGGTCAAACCAATGGGGAATTTAAAGCTGTATATTGTATCAATAGTACTGATTGTTTCATTATTTATGACAAGTGGATGTGGTAAAATAAGTAGAAAGAATAGCAATTCTGCTAATAACACGATAAGTAATAATACAATAAGTAATAATTCTATTAATACCAACGATTCCAAAGTTGATGTTCAGATTACGAGTCCTTGGAGAACAATTTATCAGAATGATATTAAAAGGGACTTTTTGAAAAGCGGGTTTTTTAATGAAAGATTTGGAATCGCAACAGGGTTTTCCGGAGAGAATTTTTTTACTTATGATGCTGGACATAACTGGATTAGTTACAAAAATGAATCAAACAATTCCAATGCATTTGATATTTGTGACGAAGATACAATATGGTATGGCGATGATTTTGGGGATATAGGTTTGAGTGTGGATGGCGGCAAGACATGGAGAAATAATAAAGGCGTATTTATGGAAAGGGTCTTTTATTTAAGCGCTATTGATAAAAATACTGCTTTATTCGGTAATCTTTCAAAAATTGAATTTACTAAAGATGGAGGAAAACACTTAGAAGACATAAAGCTTCCGAGCGGAATTGACGGAATTGCGGCTATTTTCCTCAAAAACCCAAATGAAGCATATATATTAGACTTTAAAGGTTCTTTGTACTACTCTAAAGACAGTTTTTTAAGCTGGGAAAAAACAATACTTAAGTCAGCATCAGAAGAGGCAAAAATTAGATTTGATATAGGATCCTCCAGCAGTACCGCATCTATTAGCGCCTTTGGAGATAAAGATATCGTTGTTGCATATTGTCAGGAGAGTAATGGAATAGCCGTTATGAGAAGTAAGGATGAGGGCGACTCTTGGTCTAAAGAAACTGTATCAGGGGAGTACGCAAATAATATATACATATCTAAAAATGCTCAGTTCGTAACATATAATAGCTCATTAAGCACAATAAACGTAATGAAATACTCAAAATAAGATAAAACAAATATTAAATTTTATATAAGTTGCGAAAAAGATTTGATATTAAAAATGCAGTTAATACGTCTGCATTTTACTATCAAAGCTGAACTTTTCGCAACTTATGAATTAAGGTGTATATTTTTCAATATAAAAAATGGATGTAAGATGTTTATTGCAAAATATTTAGTTTTAAACAAAATATTTAATTTTTTGACAAACTGATTAATTGTTGATTTAATAAAGCGCTGATATAATTATATTGAATATACTTAATTATCTTAAAGAACACTTAGTCTTTAGATAATTTTAAAATGATTTCGGCTTTCTATTTATTTTTTGAAGGGGGGATTTTATTTTCCTGTTTTTCTTTTTTTTTATATAAATCATGAAAAAGCTATTATATGTCAAACGTTAGTTTAAGTAGTAACAAAAGATTAACTTGTCAATTGGACGTTTTAAATACTTGATATAATAAGTTTTTATAATACACAATTTGAACAAGGAATTTTTCGAAACGTCCTTAAGCATTATATTTTTTGTAGTAATGGCATTGTATTTTCATGATTTATGAATCAGAGATAGCGTTTGTGATCATAAAAAGCAAATTAAAAGCTATTGACACGAAACGCGTAGATATTAAAAATATTTAAATTAGGAGGAAAATATGTATAAGAAATCAAAGTTTTTTAAAAAAATTGCAGTTTTTGTTTCAGCTACACTTATTGCTTCAACTTTGACAGTCCCTCAGCCTGTTTCTGTAACTGCGGCGACAACAGACTTCAACTATGCTGAAGCGCTTCAGAAGGGAATAATGTTCTATGAGTTCCAACGATCTGGTAAACTTCCGGATAACAAGCGTAACAATTGGCGTGGAGATTCTGGTTTGAATGACGGAGCAGATGTTGGACTTGATCTGACCGGTGGTTGGTATGATGCGGGAGACCATGTAAAGTTTAACCTTCCAATGGCTTATACTGCTACAATGTTGTCATGGAGCGTATACGAAAATCGTGACGCATATACCAAAAGTGGGCAGCTAAACTATATTCTTGATAATATAAAATGGGCAACGGATTATATTATTAAATGCCACCCTAGCGCAAATGTTTATTACTATCAGGTTGGCGATGGAAATGCTGATCACAAATGGTGGGGACCTGCAGAATGTATGCAAATGGCAAGGCCTGCTGTAAAAGTTGATTCAGCAAATCCTGGCTCAGCTGTTGTAGGCGAAGCTGCTGCCGCTTTAGCTGCTGCTTCCGCTATATTTAAAGCTACAGATCCTACATATGCGGCTTTATGTTTAAAGCATGCCAAGGAATTATTCACTTTTGCGGATACAACAAGAAGCGACAAGGGATATACTGCAGCGGCAAGTTTTTATGATTCATGGAGCGGTTTTTATGATGAACTGACTTGGGCATCTACTTGGTTATATCTTGCAACAAACGACTCAACATTTCTTGATAAAGCTCAAAGTTATGAACCTAACTGGGCAAGAGAAAATCAAAGCACAACAATAAAATTTAAATGGGCTCAATGCTGGGATGATAAACTCATGGGTTCCTTGCTGTTACTTGCGAGAGCTACAAACAAATCTCTTTACAAAGAATGCATTGAAAGGCATCTTGATTTCTGGACGACTGGATCTGAAGGATCAAAAGTTAAATATACTCCAAAAGGATTAGCATGGCTAGATACATGGGGATCATTGAGGTATGCGACAACAGAAGGATTTTTAGCTACTGTTTATGCTAAATGGTCCGGAGCTGACGCAACAAAAGCAAGTGTATATAAATCATTTGCAAAGAGCCAGATCGATTACGCGTTAGGAAGTTCAGGAAGAAGCTATGTTGTTGGATTTGGAACAAATCCTCCTCAACATCCACACCACAGAACTGCTCACAGCTCATGGTCCGATCAACAGACAACACCTGAATATCATAGACATGTGCTTTATGGCGCCCTTGTCGGTGGACCTGATTCCGGCGACGCATACACTGACGATATAAAGAACTATACCTGCAACGAAGTTGCATGCGACTATAACGCGGGTTTTGTGGCGCTTCTTTCATCAATGGTGGGAGATTATGGCGGAACTCCTATAGCAAACTTTAATGCAATTGAAAAGCCAACTAATGATGAATTCTATGTTGAAACATCAATTAACGGCCAAGGTCCAAATTACATAGAAATTAAATCCCTTACAAATAACAAATCCGGTTGGCCTGCAAGGGTTGCCGACAAATTATCTTTCAGATATTATATTGATATTACTGAAGCTGTCAAAGCGGGCTATAAGGCTAGTGATATGAAAGTTTCATTGAACTACAATCAAGGGTCTACAGCATTCGGTCTTATACCATATGATGAAAATAAAAATATTTATTATGTAGAAATTAACTTTGCAGGAACAAAGATTTTCCCAGGAGGACAGTCTGATTATAAAAAAGAAGTACAGTTTAGAATATCCGGACCACAAGATACTAAGTTCTGGGATAATTCCAACGACTTCTCTTTTACCGGAGTTGCTCCAACCGGTACTGCTCCATCGCTAAATAAGAATGTTCCTGTATATGATGATGGTGTTAAAATATTTGGAAATGAACCATATGAGTCAAGTTCAAATCCATCATCAACAGTAAAGCCAACAAATACTCCTACACCATCAGGAATGCCATCACCTTCAAACCATACAATAAGCGGTTATATCAAAGGTTCAGGATTTAAAGTTGAACTTGAAGGAACACAATATTCTGCAATAACTGATTCAACAGGCTTGTTCCAGATAAACGATGTTGCTCCTAACTCGGGTTATACAGTAAAGATATCTAAGCCGGGATTTTTGACAAGAAGAGTTGACAGTAAGATTCCAATTAACTTTTACAATATTTCTATATCCAGTTCTGCATCGCCTATAGCGCTAATGGAAGGCGATATAAACAATAATGATGCTATAAATATGGAAGATGTAGTTATTGTCGCAAAAGCGTTTAATCTTACATCATCCAGTCCTAATTTTAACTCAGTTGCGGATTTAAATCAGGATGGATCGATTAATATGTCGGACATTGTTATGTTAGCTAAAAACTTCAATAAAACATCGTCCGATTATCCAGCTTTAATAATTCCGCTTCCATTATAAAGAGTTAAAGTAGTTGATTATATTAAAATCATTATTAATTTTACATTTAGCAGAGCAAAATAAAGAACGGTTTTAACGGTATTTTGCGATAGATAAATGTAAAAGATTAATTGATTTTAATATAGATTTAAAAAAGCAAAGCAAGAATCATTTCGATTCAAGCTTTGCTTTTTTTATATCCTTATTGTGGCTTTACAATTTTTCAACCTCGGCATATTCCTCACCGAAGGTTTCAACTGTAATAGTTTTAATCTTTTGATCTTGATAAGGTTTATCATTATAATCTCTATCAACATTTACAATTCTATCAACTTCTTCCATGCCTTCTGTTACTGTTCCAAAAGAAGCGTATTGTCCATCAAGGTGAGGAGAATTTGCAGCCATAATAAAGAATTGTGAACCTGCTGAATTAGGCATTCTGCTTCTAGCCATTGAGATTACTCCCCGGCTATGCTTCAGGTTATTTGTGTGACCATTCATACTAAATTCACCACGGATAGAATATCCCGGATTGCCTGTCCCAATACCTTCCGGGCAGCCTCCCTGAATCATGAAATCAGGAATAACTCTATGAAAAATTAGTCCATTATAGAAGCCCTTTTTAATAAGAGATATAAAATTATTTACAGTAATCGGAGCTATATTAGGAAAGAGCTCAACTTTAATTTTACTGCCGTTTTCCATTTCTATTGTTGCTATTGGGTTTGCTGCCATTTATAATCCTTCTTTCTAACGTAATTTTTATAAGTCCCATATAAATACTCTAGATAAAAGAAACTTAATACAAAAGTCTTAAAATATTAAATCATTATCAATATTACATTTAAAAAGAGCAAAATGACGAACATCTTTACAGTAATTTGCTATAATATAAATATAAAAGAATAATTGACATTAATATATAAAAGTATTTCATTTTTTAGGAACTTATATTTTCAATTATTTATTTTTACAGTTTTAAGTTCATATGTCAAGCTTTAATATATTTTAAAATATATAAGTTGTGAAAAAGATTTTACATTAAAAATGCAGTTAATACGTCTGCATTTTACATTAGCAAATGAAGTTAAAACATCTTTATTTACAAAATAATATGGAGTTTTTCACCAACTGTCCCGCTTCAAATTAATCAGCCATAAATACAGAAAGAAGTGTTATTCATATAAGGTAGTATCAAAAAAATAACTGGTCAACTTGGCGTTTCAAAAACTTGATATAATGGGTTTACGTCGTATAAACTGGAACAAGGAATTTTTTGAAACGCCCTAAATAAGTTTTAAAAATTATTTTTTTACTTATATTGTAACTCTGATTGGTAATATTAGATATATACATTATATGCATTAAATATGTTAAATGCATTTGTTTAAGGAGAATGTTGATATTAGTAATATATTTATAGAAATGGCAGAGAGGTATGGTAATTTATTTATATTTGTAAGTCTGTTTTTATCAGAATTGGGGATTCCGATTCCGAGTGAGACTTTAATGTCTTTTTTGGGTTTTGTAAATTCTAAAAGCGCCAATATATACCGATTATATTATTCAATTATAAGTACTATTATTGGCTCGTTGTTAGGCTCAAATATAGCTTGGTATATTGGTTATAAATATGGTGAAGAGGTACTTTTAAAGTATGGAAGAGTTATCAATCTAACAAAGGACAAGCTTACTGCGTCAGCTAACTTATTGGTTAAATATAGGTTGTTGATACTTTTATTTGGAAGGTTTATACCAGGCATAAGACATTTAGTTTCATACCTATGCGGCATTAGCATAAGTTTTAGACAATACTTAGTTTACAATTTTTTTGGTGTATGCTTATTTTGTATATCCTTTAATGTTTTGGGCTATATGTTTGGCGTAAAATGGATGGAACTAGAGGGGATTGTCAGGAAATACGCCATAATTTCAGTTATTATATTAATTATCGCTTTTATAGGATTCAAATTATTTAATAATAAAAAATTATTTTCTAAATGAACATTAATGTTGACCTGTTATTTTTTTGATACTATATAAAAAGCAATTAATCTTTTCATTTGCCTATCGCAAAATAACGTTAAAGCGTTCGCTATTTTGCTTCGTCAAATGTAAGATTAATAGTGCTTTTTATATACCTAAAAGTTAAAATTCTTTGCTCTTTATGGACTTCCACTCTGCAAGTAAACATAATCTTTATTTTTAAGACAGCCACATCTTTTAGATTAATTCAATAAAATATAATAGGTAATCTAAAAGGATGGTATTAAGAATGGAAACATTAACTTTGGGATCAACAGGTCCAAATGTAAAATTGATTCAAAGCCTGCTAAACCGAATTGGATATAAAATTTTACAAGTAGATGGAGTGTTTGGGTACCAAACACAGCAGAATGTCATAGCTTTTCAAAGGAATAACGGACTTTTTCCTGATGGAATTGTGGGACCTGCGACATGGAACGTTTTTGAAAAACTTTTATTAGGATATGATACTTATATTGTTCGTCCAGGTGATACAATTTATAATATAGCAAGGAAATATTATACGACAGTAGATGCCATATTAACTGCAAATCCTGGAATAATTCCTAATAATTTAGTGGCAGGGCAGCAGATAATTGTGCCATTTGGAATAGACATAGTATTTACGGATATTGATTATACTTATGAAATTCTTGATAGGCAGATCCGGGGTTTGAGAGTGAGATATCCGTTTATAGAAGTTGGTATTGCCGGAAAAAGTGTAATGGGTAAAAACTTATATTTTATAAGGCTAGGCAGAGGTCCCAGACAGGTCTCCTACAACGCGACCCATCATGCTAATGAATGGATAACTACACCTCTATTAATGAAATTTGTAGAGAACTTTGCTAAGGCATATTCTGTAGGTGGAAGTATAAGAGGTTACAGTATTCCAGATATATGGAGGCAGACTACCTTATATGTTATTCCGATGGTGAATCCGGATGGAGTTGATCTTGTTAATTATTGGCCCAATTATGCAGATCCTGCTTACAACGAAGCAATTAAACTCAATAAAACCGGACTTCCAATTCCAAGTGTGTGGAAGGCCAATATCAGAGGTACTGATCTTAATTTAAATTACCCAGCAGAATGGGATAAAGAGCATAATCTAGAGATACAGCAGGGAATAATCGGTCCTGCGCCTAGGGACTTTGGCGGGCCTTATCCATTATCTGAACCTGAGACAATATCCATGGTGAACTTTACTAAAAACCACAATTTTAGGCTTATTATCGCATACCATACTCAGGGAAACGTTATATATTATCAATTCGAGAACTTACAGCCGCCTGAATCTACAACCATTGCTCAGCTATTTGCAAAAGTTAGCGGCTATGTTATAGCGGAAAACCCTGGAGAAGCTTCTTATGCGGGATATAAAGATTGGTTTATACAAGAATATGGAAAGCCAGGATTTACTATTGAGGTTGGGATAGGAGTTAACCCAATTCCAGTTTCTCAATTTCCGGATATATACCAGCAGAACGAAGAAATTCTGATACTAGGCATGTTAGTATAGTTGTAGATTAGAGAAGTAATTTTGGAAATATATCAAATAAAATCAATTAATCTTTTACATTTATCTAGAGCAAAATACTTTAAACCGTTCGTTATTTTGCTCTGCTAAATGTTAGATTTATAAAGATTTTAATATATCAATAAAAATTAATAGATATGAAAAAAGCACATTAATATGTGCTTTGCTTTTAATATTTAAATTCAATTTTTAATTTCTTCTGGGTTAAAAAAAGTGGTATAAGGAAATACCATATTACCTAATTTCCTTTAATATATTTAAAGAGTATAAACAGAAGCTTTTAATGGCAGCTTGGCAATCATAGTTAAAAACTTTAGACCCACAGCTTTGCGTCATCTTCTTTCAAAGACTTTGCCCTGTTTCATAAGGCTCTACTTATATCTCCTTATACCTGTTAGTAGGGGAATTATTTAACCTCAATATTATTATAACATATTGAAATAAAAATTAAAAGCGTATTTATAAAATATATTTTTAAAAACTTAAAACGGCTATATATTTTGCAATAAACATTTTATATCCATTATTTATATTGCAAAATATATACCTTGAATCATAAGTTGCGAAAAGTTCAGCTTCGATAGTAAAATGCAGACGTATTAACTGCATTTTTAATGTAAAATCTTTTTGGCAACTTATATAGATTATATTATTATATTAATAATATAATGGATCGAAGTTCAAAATATATTAAGAATATGCAAAAAATATTTGTTCCATTAACCTAATAATTATATTAAAATGAATATATTATTACTATTTTTTAAAAGTAAAAATTGAAAGAACTTGTAATGTTAATTAAAAAGACAAGGTGAAGAATTATTGTATTAAGTTTACCTGTTTGAGTATATTTCTGATTTGATTGATTTTAGAGGCAGTTGGCTATTTATAAGGAGGCTCTTATGTTCAGAATTGTAAAAAAGAGAATTTTAAATACACAAGTAAAATTAATGGAGATAGAAGCTCCTTTTATTGCAAAAAAAGCTGAGCCAGGACAGTTTATAATTTTGAGAGCTAGCGAAAATGGCGAAAGAATACCGCTAACCATAGCGGATTTTGACAGAGATAAAGGTACTGTAACAATTGTTTTCCAAGAAGTTGGAAACACAACCAAAGCTCTAGGAAAACTGAATGAAGGGGATATGATACTAGACTTTGTAGGTCCTCTTGGCACAGCGTCGCATTTTGATAATGTCAAAAAAACTGCAATAATAGGTGGCGGTCTTGGTACCGCGATTTCATACCCACAAGCAAAAAAGCTGTATGGAATGGGAGTTGAGGTTCACTCGATTACTGGTTTCCGTAATAAAGAATTAATAATTCTTGAAGAGGAATTAAAGGCGGTCAGCAATAAACTTATCGTTGCGACAGATGATGGGTCAAACGGCGTTAAGGGATTTGTTACAGATATATTGAAAAACCTTATAGAAGAAGGAAATAAATATGATCTGGTAATAGCTATAGGGCCTATTCCGATGATGAAGGCAGTCTGTAACTTAACAAAAGTCTTGGGTATAAAAACTATAGTAAGTATGAATCCGGTAATGATAGATGGTACCGGTATGTGCGGAGGATGCCGCTTGACTGTTGGCGGAAAGGTCAAATTTGCTTGTATTGACGGACCCGATTTCGACGGCCATGAAGTAGATTTTGATGAAGCGATGAGAAGACAGAATATGTATAAGGATGAAGAAAAGATTTCTCAGAAAGAGCATAAATGCAACTTGGGGGTGTAAGATTTGGCGAATATGTCTTTAAATAAAGTGAAGATTCCAGAACAGGATCCCAATATAAGAAATAAGAATTTTTTGGAGGTTGCATTAGGATATACAAAAGAAATGGCTATTGAGGAGGCTCAGAGATGTCTTAACTGCAAACACAGGCCATGTGTATCAGGTTGTCCTGTAAATGTTAAAATCCCGGATTTTATCAGATTAGTCGCTGAAGGTAAATTTGAAGAGGCTTATGAAAAAATTAGGGAGACTAACAGTCTTCCGGCAATATGCGGGCGAGTGTGTCCTCAGGAAAATCAATGCGAAAAGCTCTGCGTCAGGGGCAAAAACGGCGAACCTGTTGGAATAGGACGTCTGGAGAGGTTTGCTGCTGATTGGTATATGCAGAATATAAAAGCTAAAACCAATAATACTGTAAAAAATGGCAGAAAAGTTGCGGTAATTGGTTCCGGGCCTTCTGGTTTGAGCTGCGCGGGTGACTTAGCTAAGCTTGGTTATGATGTTACAATTTTTGAAGCTTTTCATGTTCCAGGTGGAGTTTTAATGTATGGAATTCCTGAGTTCAGGCTGCCAAAAGCTCTTGTTCAGGATGAGATCCAGACAGTAAAAGATCTTGGCGTTAAAATTGAAACAAATATGGTAATAGGAAAGGTTCTATCCTTGGATGAAATTATTGAACTTGGCTATGAAGCCATATTTATTGGTTCAGGAGCAGGACTTCCAAGTTTTATGGGTATTCCCGGCGAGACGCTCAACGGCGTATATTCAGCGAATGAGTTTCTTACAAGGATTAACTTAATGAAAGCGTATCTTTTTCCTAACTGTGATACTCCCGTTAAGGTAGGTAAAAATGTAGCCGTCGTCGGCGGGGGAAATGTCGCGATGGACGCTGCAAGAAGCGCGAGGAGGTTAGGAGCGGACAATGTTTATATCGTTTATCGAAGAACAGAAGCCGAAATGCCTGCTAGAAAAGAAGAGCTTCATCACGCTAAGGAAGAAGGAATAATATTTAAATTATTGGCTAACCCCACTCAGATATTTGGAACAGATGCCGGATGGGTTCGAGGTATGGAGTGTATTGAAATGGAGCTTGGCGAACCTGACGCAACGGGCAGAAGAAAGCCTGTTGTTAAAGCTGGCTCTGAATTTGTCATAGATGTAGATACGGTAATAATTGCAATTGGACAGACTCCAAATCCTCTGATTAAAAATGCGACACCAGGACTTGATACAACAAAGTGGGGAGGAATAATTGTTAAGGAAGAAACTGGAGAGACCAGTAAAAAAGGAGTATATGCGGGCGGCGACGCAGTTACGGGAGCCGCTACTGTAATACTGGCAATGGGCGCAGGTAAAAAGGCTGCAATTACCATTGATGAATATTTAAAGAACAAATAACGATAAGGAACTGAATTAAAATATCGTTTCGGCAGCATTAAAAATAAAACTTGTATGCTTGGCGTTTCAAAAACTTGCTATAATGGGTTTTCATCATAGAAAACTTGAACAAGGAATTTTTTGAAACGCCCTTATAAAGTGAATATCTTTGTTGAACCTTGATTTTTATATATAAGCTCAAGAATAACTCTATACACTTCATTTATTCTTTTTGCCATATAATTTAATGTCCAGATTCTGGTCAACCTGATTTCGGTCTTTTAATGTTTGCACAAGTTTATCAAAACTTATTCCATATCTTGAAGCGATATCCCTTGCATAACTGTTGCCTAATGGAGGTCCTGGCACAATTTTGTATGTTCGTATGGCGATTTCGTTATTGCTTAACCCTAAATCATCAGCGCTATAAACTCCCGAAACGAGACTTATGACTTTGCTGTCGCCAGGTTTATCCTTGTTGAAAAAGTCAAGGTACAGCGCTAGGTCATGCAAGTGGGTGGCAAAAACAGCTCTAACACCTAGAAGTTTGAGAGCGCAAACGATTTCTTTAGCAATATAAAGACTTTCACCCGCGCTTGTGCTTGAGAGGGATTCATTCAATAATACGAGGCTGTAACGGGTTGCCCTGTTAAAAATCTCACTGAGACGTTTAGACTCTTCTCCAAGTCTTCCTAGGTTGGAATCAGGCTTTTCTTCTACAGGAAAGTGGGTGCAAATCATATCCACAGGGCTTATTTTGGCTTTAGTCGCAGGCACGAAAAGCCCTAACTGAGCCATTATCTGCGTCAAACCGATTGCCTGGGTATATGTTGTTTTACCGCCCCGATTTGGACCGGTAAGTATAAAAATCCGTCCTGTTTTACCGAAATTAACTTCGTTGGTGACGATCATGCTTGAAAGATATACTAAAGGCTGTCTAAAATGCATCTTCAACGCAAGGTTTATATTATAAATTCCTTCTATGTTAAATATTCGCTCTTCCTTTGAAACAATTTCAGGCTTGCACATGCTTAAACCTAAGGCTTGGATTCTTCTTATGAACTTAGCTGCTCCAATATAGTATCTTATTTCGGGTTCTAAACAAGCGAGAAATCCTGAATTAATTTTAGTAAAATACGCAATTTCTGAAGATATAGGCTTAATAATATTTTCTAGTATAGGTTTTAAATCATTAAATAGAGTTTGGGTAAGAGCCATGCTGTTTATAGTGTCTTTGCCCTTTAAATAAGAATTCTTATGGGAAAGAATTTTTAGAGCAGAGGCAGGACTGTTGTTGGTATCCCAGTGAACTGTCGCGTCGTCAAGACTATGGAGGTCTGCGATTCCGCTGAATTCATCTTTGGACTTATTTTTTTTGAATATTTTTTCTAGAAAAGGTTCGCCCTTAAAACTTTGCTTATTGATAGACAGCAATGTGGCTTCTACAGGTCTTAGCTGAGCGTCAAGGTTTATTCCGACTGTTACGCTTGAAAGTCCCTCGAAATTGACGCGGAGATTTGGCAAGCGTTCTGATAAAGAACGGAATATAGTTGACTCTATAATTCGCTTAAGTTTATTTTGAAGTTTTATAAATCCTTTAGATGATAATTTCCTTTTTGGGTCTGATAAAATTGAATACAATTGCTGAACGCATTTAATGTATAAATCAAGCTCGCCCAAACGTCTTACAGCTTTTAAAAGTTGAGCGTCTTCCATTCCTTTTGTTATAGAAATATCAGACAGCTCTGAGAGTATTGGCAGCATATTTTCTAATTCATTAATAACCTCAGGAAATTTTATAAGATCATCTATTATTTCAAGACGATAATTTATTATTGATGGGTCATCAGTAAACATTGACATAAGGGTTGAGACGCTGAATTTGTATTTGTTATCTAAGCTTAAAGCTTTTGCTAACTCTTGTAAATCCAGATCTTCACTCATATTATCATCTTCAGGCGCATAATAATTCTGTGTGCTACCAAAATCCGGCCAAAAAAGACTGATATGATCATTTAAATGTTCATTTGAAGTATGTGTGTCCATACAAAAATAACTCCCTTATAAAAATATAATCATAATAATATATTGATCCAGCATAAAATTAACGGTTCATATCTATCCGTCTGTATTAAAATCAATTTATCTTTTACATTTAGCAGAACAAAATACCGTTAAAACCATTCGTTATTATGCTCTGATAAATGTAAGATTAATGATGATTTTAAACTGGTATAAATTAAGCAAGTTTTAACTGTATAAATTAAGTAGATTTTATCAAAAGTGTCAGGTTAGGTTAGCAAATTCATTTTTATGCATGAGGCTTAAAATTTAATGCGATAAACGTATGATGTAGAGCCTATGCGTAAAATAAGCTGATTACAATGAGGCTTTGAAAGTTTCTTTCTTAAATATTGAATTTTTAGTGTAAAATCTTTTCGCAACTTATATATTTAAAAAATATCTTTAACATTCCAATTTTACTCTAAAAATTATTTGGAGTCAATATTTAGGAACATATAAAACATATAAATTGCAAACTTAATTGCAATCACTTGTAGTTACATAATTAGTGTTTACGGTTTATGTTAACAAAAATATATTAACAGACTTTTCTAAAATAAAAAAAGTTTGAAAAATTTTTTCAAGATGCCTATAATAATATTTATTATATATAAATTATATTAAAGAAGGAATAAAATTATGGCTTACAAAAGTTTTGACGAAATTAACGAAAAGATAAAATCTGGTAAGGCAGTGGTTGTAACAGCAGATGAAATTGTTGATATTGTTGAGGAAAAAGGTATTTCCAAAGCTGCAAAAGAGATTGACGTTGTTACCACAGCTACTTTTGGCCCCATGTGTTCTAGCGGTATGTTTATCAACTTCGGACACTCTGATCCGCCTATCAGAATGAATAAGGTTTGGCTCAATGATGTGCCAGCGTATGCAGGTATTGCGGCAGTTGACGCATATATCGGCGCGACAGAGTTATCTGAAACTAAAGGAATGGAATATGGGGGCGCTCATGTAATTGAGGATCTGATAGCCGGAAAAGACATTAAGCTTTATGCCGAAAGCTATGGCACGGACTGTTACCCAAGAAAAGAGATTTCTACGTACATAAATAAGGAAAACATAAACCAGGCATATATGTTTAATCCCCGTAATGCTTATCAAAACTATAATGCAGCGACAAATTCATCTGACAGAATCCTTTATACATATATGGGAACTCTGCTGCCTCAATATGGAAACATAACATACAGCACTTCAGGTCAATTAAGTCCTTTGCTCAATGACCCAACCTACAGGACTATAGGGATTGGAACTCGGGTTTTTATTGGAGGAGCTCAAGGTTATGTAGCTTGGGAGGGAACCCAGCATAATCCAGGACAAACGAGAGGCGAAAATGGCGTTCCTGTCGGTTCAGCCGGAACTCTGGCGCTTATTGGCGATATAAAAATGATGGATAAGCGGTTTATCAGAGCAGCTGTATATGAAAAATACGGAATAAGCATGTTTGTTGGAATTGGGATACCCATTCCGATTCTTGATGAAGAAATGCTTAAGTTTACTGCGGTAAAGGACAGTGAAATTTTTACAAACATTTATGATTATAGTGTTCCAAATAGGGCAAGACCTGTACTTAAGACTGTGTCCTATGCGGAGTTAAGAAGCGGAAATATAGAGTTAAATGGGAAGAGTGTTTCGACAGCTCCAATGTCCAGTCTCAAAAAAGCCAGAGAGATTGCCGATATACTCAAACAACAGATTATAAACGGTGAGTTCTTGCTTACACAGCCTGTTTCAGCAATTCCAGCAGCTAATAAAATGAACAGGCTTGATGTCAGGGGGGTTGAAAATGAAAAAGATTAAAGTATCTTTATTCTATCCGGCAGGTGATGTTTCAAAGCCGATAACATATCATCTAGTAAAGGATTTTGACCTTGTAATTAATATTCTTCACGCAGATATCAGTTTGAATAAAATGGGTAAGCTTGTATTGGATATTGAGGGAGAAGAGGAGAATATTGAAAAGGGCCTGAAGTTTATTGATGAAATCGGTATTAAATATAAAATGTTTACCAAATCAATAATATGGCAGGAGGATGACTGCGTTCACTGCGGAGCATGTACTGCAGTTTGTCCGTCCAATGCTTTGAAGATGGATAAAACCGAATGGAACCTGACTTTTGAGCAGGAGAAATGCCTTGTATGCGAGTTATGCGTCAAATCGTGTCCCTTAAATGTTATGTGCGTTTCATTGTAGATTAAAACTTCTCAGATTAAAATTTTTGATTGAAATTTGTCAAAAGCAAATATTTAATATTATATATTTTGCAATAAACATTTTACATCTATTTTTTATATAGTTAATTTATTTTTAGGGATGATATTAAAGTTTTTACCTAATATGATTTTGGTGATGTCTTATGTATGAGAAAAGAACTTATAGAGAATATTTTAAGGGAAGCAAATTAACTTTTTTTGATGTTGTAGTGTTTGAAACAGATCTTAGAATAGGGGCGGAAAAAGATTTGAGCTCATTGGCCTATAAATGGGTGGTAGAATATAGAAATCAACTGGAAGAATATATAAAAAAGGACTCATTATTCTTAACCAGCCTTGTTCCGACCGATCCAAAAGGTTCGTATCCATACATTATTCAGAAAATGTGTGAAGCGGCCAAAAAAGCAGGAGTTGGGCCCATGGCTGCTGTTGCTGGAGCATTGAGTGAACTGGTAGGCCTTAAGCTTTTAGAGTATTCTGATGAAGTAATAGTTGAAAATGGCGGTGACTTATTTGTTAAGGCTGATTGTGTAAGAAAGGTGGGAATTTATGCGGGAACCTCGCCTTTAAGCGGGAAATTGGCGTTAGAAATTCAGCCAGGCAGAACGCCTGTAGGTATTTGTACTTCTTCAGGGACTGTGGGACATTCATTAAGTTTTGGCAAAGCTGACGCGGCGGTTATTATATCTGAGGACACATTTCTTGCGGATGCTGTTGCGACTGCAACAGGTAATGTTGTGAAGGATGTTTCTCATATTGAAAAGGGTATAGAATTTGCGTCAGGAATTGAAGGTGTTGTTGGAGCAGTGATTATTGTTGGTGACAAGATGGGTATATGGGGCGATGTTAAACTCACAAAATGGGATTAAAATATTGACTGCATATAGATTTGAATGTTATAATTTGGAAGTTGACCGCATTATATAATAAGGAGTAGTGTTATGGGTTTTTTTGAAAGGTTTAATCCGGACAGGCCGGGGCCTGGAGTGGAAAAAGACGCTCAGCCTAAGCCGGTGTTTTTTGTTTTTTTATCGGTATATACAAGAAAGTTTTACAAATTATTGCAGTTAAACCTGATACATTTTGTATTTAATTTACCTGCCATTATTTTAGCTTTTATCATATCGGAGAATATTTTTCATACAATTTCTCCTAAAAATGAATTTCCAATCTTTGCATGGATGTCAATGGCATGTTTCTTGGTAGCTGTAAATATTATTTCTGTAGGTCCGTTCCAAAGTGGCTTTAGCTATATCTTAAGGAATTTTTCGAGAGAAGAACACGCATTTGTATGGTCAGATTATATCAAAATTGCAAAGAAAAATCTTAAACAGTCTTTATTAATGTGTCTTATAAATATACTGATTTTTTGCGTTCTTTCTTCGAGCATAACCTGGTATATCTCAAGTGATCAAAAAAGTGTATTTTTGACAATTGCAGTTGGATTGCAGGCTCTTTTGCTGCTTATATTCTACATGATGCAGTTATATACATATCAGCTTTTGGTAACTTTTGATCTAAAATTAAGGCATATCTACAAAAACGCTTTACTTTTTTCATTAGCAAGATTTTTCCCTAATTTGCTTATCCTTTTATTATGCTTTGCGTTTATTGTGATTATAATGTTCAATATAATAATTGCTTTAATTTTGCTTCCGACTTTTGCTTTTAGTGTTGTTGGGCTGATAACTAATTTTTATGCAAACAGAGTTATTAAAAAATATATGCTAAAAGATTAAAATCATTATTAATCTTACAATTTACATCGAAAAGATAAGAATGGTTATTTGTGGGAAATTGCATTGTGGAAAAATTAAATTTAATTATATATGAAATTGCAAAATGGTTAAATGGCCAAAAGTGGAATTAGCGAAAAATACATGGTGTGATTTTCAATAAAATTTTTTTTGAATAAATAATAACATGAACTTGCAAAAAAATATATAATATATTAGAATTAATGTTAGAGTTAATGAACTAGGGTAACTGATTATTAAAGTAAGTGGAAAAGACTAGAGGATGACTTTTCCAATAAACTTAAGCTTAGCTCTGTAGTTCTTTAACATTTCCATAACATTAATGAATATTTATTTTGGAGGGAAGTCTATGTTATTATCGCAAAAGGCCATGTCAATCAGTCCATCATCAACTTTAGCCATAGATGCAAAAGCAAAAAGAATGAAAGCTGAAGGTATTGACGTTATCGGCTTTGGAGCAGGCGAACCGGATTTTGATACACCTGCGCATATAAAGGAAGCAGCAATAAAAGCAATAAATGAAGGCTTTACAAAGTATACGCCTGCATCTGGCACTTTAGAGCTCAAACAGGCAGTATGCAGAAAATTTAAAAAAGACAATGGTCTTGATTATACTCCTTCTAATATTGTTATAAGCAATGGGGCAAAACATTCATTGGTTAATGCTTTCCAAGCTATATGTATGCCAGGGGATGAAGTAATAATACCTGCGCCTTTTTGGGTAAGTTATCCTGAAATGGTTAAGCTTGTAGATGGGATTCCAGTTATTTTAAACACTATTGAAAAGGATGGGTTTAAATTTACAATCAAACAGTTGGAAAATACTATTACTCCCAAAACAAAGGCAATAGTTATTAACAGTCCAACCAACCCAACCGGTATGGTTTATTCTAAGGAAGAACTTCAAGCAATCGCGGACCTGGCGGTAAGTAAAGGCATCTATATTGTTTCTGATGAAATATATGAAAAGCTTATTTATGATGGTTATGAACATGTAAGTATAGCTTCCTTCAATGATAAAATTAAAGATCTGACTATAGTGGTAAATGGCGTGGCAAAGTCATACTCAATGACAGGGTGGAGAATTGGTTATTCTGCATCTAACGCTAAAATTGCTGAGATTATGAGCAATGTGCAGAGTCATGCTACTTCCAATCCGAACTCTATCGCTCAGAAAGCGGCGGAAGCAGCTCTTAACGGACCTCAGGATGAAGTAAACATGATGGTTGAGGAGTTTATAAAAAGAAGAGACTACATGGTTGAAAGAATAAATTCAATTGAAGGATTATCATGCATTAAGCCTAATGGAGCTTTTTATGTTATGATGAACATATCAAAGCTTATTGGAAAAGAATTATATGGCGTAAAAATAAGCGGTTCAGATGATTTTGCAAATATTATTCTAGAAAAAGCTAATGTTGCTTTAGTGCCTGGATCAGGCTTTGGAACTGATATTCACGTCAGGTTATCCTATGCTACGTCATTAAAAAATATTACAGAAGGATTAAATAGAATTGAAAAATTCTTAAACACGTAATATAATTGAATTTGCGCTTGATGACTCAAGCGCATAATCAATCTCATATTCATAAATATCTGGGCGGGATAAATTATCCCGCAATTTTTTTTGTTTATAATGATTAAGGGCGTTTCAAAAAATTCCTTGTTCAAGTTTATATGACGAAAACCCATTAGATCAAGTTTTTGAAACGACCAGTTATTTTTTTGATACTACCTAAAGATTAATTGACTTTGGAGTAAGAAAAATATTGGATTTTAGAACATAAAAGATATATAATAACTATGCTTACATTTGACAGAGCAAAATAGGGAACGCTTTTACGTTATTTTTTGATAAGCAAATGTAAAAGATTAATCACTTTTAATATAATTTTAAATTTAACTATCCAATGTTAAAATATCATAATAAATTTTAGAAAGCATAAGATTTTGCTTATAAAAACAGGAGGTAAATGAAATTGAATAATGTATATGAAAGTCCTTTTAATACAAGGTACGCCAGCAGTCAGATGCAGGAACTATTTTCAAATGACACTAAATTTAAAACATGGAGAAGACTTTGGATTGCTTTAGCTGAAGCAGAAAAGGAACTCGGGCTTAATATAACGCAGGAACAGATAGATGAACTAATAAAATTTAAGGATGACATAAATTATGACGTAGCGGTTAAAAAAGAAAAGGAATTCAGACATGACGTAATGGCTCATATTCATGCTTATGGGGAACAATGCCCACAAGCAAGGGGAATAATACATCTTGGCGCAACTTCATGTTATGTAGGAGATAATACTGACATTATTGTTATGACTGATGCGTTGAAACTTGTAAAAAGCAAGCTTCTCGTTCTGATAAAAAAGTTGTCGGATTTTGCCCTGAAACATAAAGATTTACCTACATTGGGTTTTACTCACTTTCAGCCTGCGCAGCTTGTAACAGTTGGTAAAAGAGCATGCTTATGGCTTCAGGATATTTTGATAGATATTGAAGATCTCGAATATGTTCTTTCCAATATGAAAATGCTTGGATCAAAAGGAACTACAGGCACTCAGGCAAGCTTTTTAAATTTATTTGATGGAGATCACAATAAAGTTAAAAAACTTGAAAAACTTGTTGCTAATAAGATGGGATTTGACAACGTATTTCCAGTATCGGGACAAACCTATACCCGAAAGCTTGACTCAAGAGTTCTCAACGTTTTAAGCGGGATAGCTCAAAGCGCGTATAAATTCAGCAATGACATGAGACTATTGCAAAGCATGAAGGAAGTCGAAGAGCCGTTTGAAGAAAAACAGATCGGATCATCAGCAATGGCTTATAAAAGAAATCCTATGAGATCTGAGAGAATTTCATCCATAGCAAGGTATGTTATAATTAACGCTCTAAATCCTGCTATAACAGCATCTACCCAATGGTTTGAAAGGACCCTTGATGATTCCGCCAATAGGAGAATAAGCATTCCAGAGGCTTTTCTTGCGGTTGATTCAATACTAAACATATTTATAAATGTTGCAAGCGGAATGGTTGTTTATCCTAAGGTTATAGAGAAACACCTAATGGAGGAACTTCCTTTTATGGCAACTGAGAACATAATGATGGAAGCTGTAAAACGCGGCGGGGACAGGCAGGAACTCCATGAAAGAATACGTATTCATTCGATGGAGGCAGGAAAACAGGTTAAGGTTGAGGGTAATAAAAATGACCTTGTTAAGAGGATTGCTGATGACCCTATTTTTGGTTTGACGATTGAGGAAATCAGTTCTGTTCTAGAGCCTAAAAACTATATTGGAAGGGCTCCAGAGCAAGTTGATGATTTTGTAAACGAATGTGTTTTACCAGTGCTTGAAAAAAATAAGGTTGAGGAAGTTAATGTGGATCTAAAGGTATAAAACTATAAAACTATATATCTATATCTAATGCTATACATCTAACGCTAAAAAGCTAAAGGTATTAAGCTCAAGATATCTCATTGAAAGGAACTTCTATGCCGTCAACCCGTTATAGAAGTTCCTTTTTAGCTTAATTTGCTTCATCTTTAGGGCT
>JAUZPS010000219.1 GCA_030705945.1 Bacillota bacterium | reverse complement strand
CGCCCAGTTGCTAAGTTTTTTTGATACTATATAAAAAGCAATTAATCTTTTACATTTGCCTATCACAAAATAACGTTAAAGCGTTCGTTATTTTGCTCCGTCAAATGTAAGATTAATAGTGCTTTTTATATACCTAAATCAGAATCATACCAGTAAATCCTCTAAAAAACTGGTTCCATGAATATCCGCCTCTAAATTTAAGTATTCTGAAATAGTCGACGCAATATCGGAAAAAGTGCTTCTGGTTCCTAAGTTTACATTTCCCTTCAGATTCTTTCCATAAACCAACAGGGGAACATACTCTCTCGAATGATCTGTGCTTGCAGTGGTAGGGTCGCAGCCATGGTCCGCCGTAATAATTAGGATGTCATCATTTTTAAGCCCTCCAATTATTTGCGGAACCCTCTCGTCAAAACGTATCAAGGCGTCAGCATAACCCTTTACATCGTTTCGATGACCAAATAGCATATCAAAATCAACAAGATTTGTAAAAATAATTCCTTCAAAATCCTCTTTCATATATTGGAGAGTTCTATCGACGCCATCCATATTGTCATGTATATGAACAGCCTCTGTTATTCCTTGTCCGCTGAATATATCTTCAATTTTCCCAACAGCTTTGACCTGGTAGTTATTTTCAACCGCATACTCAAGAACAGTTTTTTTCAAGGGTTTTAATGAAAAATCTCTTCTTCTGTCAGTCCTTTTAAAACTCCCCTCTACTCCTGTAAATGGTCTGGCTATTACTCTGCCGACAGCATGTTCTCCAGCAAGTAATTTTCTAGCAATTTGACACATCTCGTATAATTTCTCTACAGGAACAACATCTTCATGAGCCGCAATCTGAAACACGCTGTCTGCTGAAGTATAAACAATCGGATACCCCGTTTTCACATGTTCCGCGCCCAGCATTTTTATAATCTCAGTTCCCGACGCCGATATATTTCCTAATGTGAGGGTACCTATACTTTTGTGAAAAGCATTCATTATCTCCTCAGGAAATCCTGAAGGATAAACAGGAAAAGCCTTCTCCAAAATCACTCCTCCAATTTCCCAATGTCCGGTTGTTGTATCCTTGCCCAATGATTTTTCCGCCATCCTGCCGTAACATCCTATTGGCTTAACGTGTTTTTGATACCCTTTTATATTGTCTATATTTCCAAGGCCCAGACCTTCCATATTTGGAAGTCTTAGTCCTCCAACCGCAGCTGAGATATTACCAAGAGTATTGCTCCCCTCATCTCCATATTTACCCGCGTCGGGGAGTTCACCCATTCCAACACTGTCCAGCACAATAAGTATAACTCTTTTCATAAATACAGCCTCCTAGACATTTTTTTATTCACTATAATTTCCCAGACACAAATAAAAGAACCATAAGACTTTATCTTACAGCTCTGTTAATTTAATCTTCACATATAATAAATACACACAATAACAATTTGTGATGCGAAGTAGATATCTAATCATTTCTTAAATTATATTATATAACAATTTTTTTTCGATTCATAGTCCAAATCAAAATATGCATAATCCCGATCCAAAGTTTAGGCTCTTGGATGAGTCTTTTTGTAAACTTCCTTTATTTTATTTTTAGCTAATTGCGCATACACCTGTGTGGATGATATGTCTGAGTGGCCCAGCATTTCTTGTATTGATCTCAAATCCGCGCCATTTTCCAGTAAATGAGCCGCAAAAGAGTGGCGAAGTGTATGAGGAGTAATATCTTTACTTATTTTTGCCTGATTCTTGTACTGCTTAATAATCTTCCAAAATCCTTGCCTTGTCAATCTTCTTCCATTAATGTTTACAAACAACGCCTTTTCGTCAGGCTTCTGAATGAGTAGATTTCTTGACTTATTAAGATATTCAAAAAGCGCGCTTAAAGCCATAGAACCAACGGGAATCATTCTCTCTCTTGTTCCCTTATTGCACTTTATGAAACCTACTTCCATATTAACCTCTGTCAAATTCAGATTTATCAGTTCAGAAACTCTTATACCTGTTGCATAGAGAAGTTCAAGCATTGCCTTATCTCTGAAACCTTTTAAATCAACGCATTTAGGTTGATCCAACAAAAGTTCAACCTCATGGGTTGACAATATCTGCGGTAACTTCTTTTCAACCTTGGGTGAATCTAAGTCAATTGTCGGGTCCTGATCAATCATGTTATTCTTATACATATACTGGTACAACGACCTGATTGACGCCAGATTCCTTGATATAGTTGAAACTGCTCTGCCTTTCTTTTGTAAGTGCAAAAGATAGGTAATAACTGTTGTTTTATTCGTATTTTTTATGTTCAGCAGGTTTATCTCTTTTAAATATGCTATGTATTGATCAATATCTCTCTTATAGGACTGCAACGTATTTAAAGATAACCGCTTATCCTTTTCCAAAAATAGAATAAACTTCTGAATTATTTCTTCCATCTAAAAACTTCCCCTTCTCTATGTTTATATAATTTACTTTTTTTTTAAAATAAGCTATCACTTAGATTTTAATACAATTCGTAACATTTTTAAAGCAATATTTGTTAATAATCTAAAATTATCCTTTAAATTAATTATTTTTTTAAATTTTTACATACTATGTAATTACACTTATACATAATTATACGCAGATTTTCTATTATTAGTCAATATGTGTAATATAATCTAATACAATTATTGACTATTTTAGTTTTTGTTAAACATCATTTTGCAAATATTGGCGCTATTACTCTTATTAACACTGGTGAAATATAAACCTCCATAAATATACCTACAATCATAAACATAGTTATTAATCCCGTTGACAAGCAATATGAAATAAGGTTGCTCTTTAAGCTTTCCTTTGAAATTCTTTTGATAGACTTACTTTTTATAATACTCATAGAAAACTTTATGCCATTTACTCCTAGAATTATTATGCAAGGTAATATTATTATCTCTTTTAGTAATAATGAACTTAAAATAAAAATAATTCCTTTAGCTCCCAAAACATAGATGATTAGTCCTGAGCTAAAACCGCTAAGAAATCCTCTTATTCCAACAAAAACAAATATAAAGGGGATTCCAATTATACATACTCCCAATAACCAAATAATAGCTATCTGCTTAATATTTTCAACAAGAGAAAGTTTAAAAAGTTCAGCGCTATTAACATCCTGTTTATCAAACAGCTCTAGAAAGCCCTGTATGTAGTTCTTAAGTTCTTCCCGTTGCATAGCCGTCAGTCCATTAACAGTAAAAGCTCCTACTGTTACTCCAATTATAAAAGCAAGTAATAGAAAGAAGTAAATACTTGAATTAGATTTAACGTGTTTTACAAAAGCGTCTTTAGCATTAGAAAACATTCTTCGCCTCCTTCTATAATTCCAAAGCTTATAGATTAAAATCAATTAATCTTTACATTTATCTATCGCAAAATATCGTTAAAGCGTTCGTTATTTCGCTCTGCTAAATGCAAGATTAATAATGATTTTAATTTATTAAAACACTCCTTACCTCATTTTTTTGTAGTGTCTTAACTTAATCCTCTTACAATGAATTCTATGCAATAAAAATAGAAAAAATTACAATCTACACATGTTGTAAACTTAAATATACAAAGAAATTCACAAAAGAATATGTAACAGATAAAAAAACATGAAAAGAAGGCCTGAAAACAGCCCCCTTCTGTAATAATTATTTAAAGAAGGTTATTTACTATCAAGAATAGTAAATAGCTATTTTCAGGCCTTTATTTTAGATTAAAAGTGGTTATAGACTTATTTCGCCTTTTAGAAATTTATCCGCCATCAGAACTCCAACAATTGTTTTGGCATCAGTGATTTCATTCTTTAGTATCATTTCAGTAAGTTTATTGACATGATACTTTTCACAAGCTACAAATTCATCATCATCAGCATGGGCGTCACCTTCTTTGAGACCTGTCGCAAGATATATATGAAGAACCTCATTGCTAAATCCCGGCGTACTGTGAATACTTATAACATGCTTTACTTCATCGGCAATAAGTCCTGTTTCTTCACCTAGTTCTCTGACAGCGCAGATTTCAGGGTCCTCACCAAGATCAAGCTTTCCTGCAGGTAATTCGAGAGTTATTTTCTCAATAGGCTTTCTATATTGTCTAACCATATATATTTCGCCGTTTTCATTAACTGGTATCACAACAGAAGCTCCAGGATGCAAAACAACATCCCTTGTCGCTTTTTTTCCATCCGGCAAAACTACTTCAAGGGTTTCAACATCAATGATACTTCCTTTGTATGTATGCGCTCTTCCAATTGTTTTTTCTTCGAAATTCATTATCTTCACCCCATCGTTGATTCTCATTATTTTTGATGCTTTTTAATTTCATCAGTCGCCAGTTTATCACATCTGTTATTGTATTCGTTGTCAGAATGTCCTTTGACCTTAATCCATGTGATTTTATGGATTTTATTCAGTCTATCTAATTCCTTCCACAAATCCATATTCTTTACTTCCTCTTTACTGGAGTTAATCCATCCGTTTTTCTTCCATGAAGTTATCCAATGCTTTTCAAATCCATTTATCAGATAAGCGCTGTCGCTGAAAAGTTCAACTTCACACGGTTCCTTAAGCCGCTTTAAAGCTTCAATGGCAGCGGACAATTCCATTTTATTGTTGGTTGTAATGTCCTCGTATCCCGAAATCTCCATTTCCCTTCCACCATACATCAGAATAGCGCCCCAACCGCCCTTTCCAGGATTTCCTGAACAAGCTCCGTCAGTATAAATAGTAACCTTTTTCATTAATACTCCTTAGATATGCTATTTTGTGTATTGTTTGCCTATTTCTCTTGCCCTTTTAGTACAATCATTCATAGCGTCCATTACAGCAAATCTGAACCCGTTTTTCTCCAATGCGCTAACCGCCTCTATAGTGGTTCCTGCCGGAGAACAAACCTGATCCTTAAGTTCTCCAGGATGCTTACCCGTTTCAAGAACCATTTTAGCGGAGCCCAAAACCGCCTGAGAGGCCAGCTTATACGCAAGATTCCTCGGTATGCCGGACAGTACCGCGGCATCCGCCATTGCTTCGATAAACATAAATACATAAGCAGGACTGCTGCTAGTTAGCGCAGTAACTTCGCTCATTAGCTTCTCCTCAAGTATTTCCACCTTTCCCATCGTTTCAAACAAAGGTCTAACTAACTTTATGTCATCCTCGCTAACATTGCTGTCATAGGATATAAGCGTCATACCTTCCCCTACAAGAGCAGGAGTATTTGGCATAGTCCTTATCACTTTTTTATCGTTGCCAACAATTCCTTTATACAATTGAATAGGTAATCCTACAGCAATTGAAACGAGTATCTTATCGCCAATAAACTTGTCCTTGCAAGCTTCCAAAACTGATTTAACCATGTTTGGTTTCACAGCAAGAATAATTATATCTGATTTTTCAAAAACCTCGCTGCTTGAGCTCAACACATTTATTCCTGTTTCTTTTTTAAGAATCTGAACTTTTTCCTCATCAACATCATATATAAAAATCTTCTCAGGCTTAAGAACACCTGACTTTCCAATACTCTTAATCATTGCGGAGCCCATATTGCCAGCGCCTATAAATCCCAAACTAATATTCATACTTTTCCTCCTTAATCCAATTTACTTAATAATAATATCATAAATTAGTTTAAAATCCAGATAAAAATAAGTAAATAATAAATACCATTAAAAAGATTATTATTACCCATTGACAGAAATGTTAACCTGCTTTATAATAAGATACGTCACTTGAAGGGGAGTAGCGCAATTGGTAGAGTAGCGGTCTCCAAAACCGTCGGCTGCGGGTTCAAGTCCTGTCTCCCCTGCCAGACAAAGAGTCAAACACGATTTGTGTTTTGGCTCTTTTTATTTTACTGTTTAAGAGTAATGGTCTGACATTTAACTTAAAAGTTAAGGTGTAATATATTTATGGGAAAGTCTAAATCGAAACGAATAATCCTGAAGCTAGAAACAATGAATCCTACATTATCTCTGACTGAACTAATAGACAAATTTCTTCTCTACAAAAATTTATTAAATAGTAATCTATTGAAATTTTACAATAACTTGATACAATATATATGCATAATTTACCAGCCGTAATTTTACTTGCAGGAAGTTGGTGAATTATATATGCAAAAGGACACTAACAGGAGCCGATACGGCCGAAAAATCGAAAGTCTATCTCGAAGTTGAAGAAAACTGCCCCCAAAAATAGCTATGTATGTTGACCGAAAAACATGTAATATGTGCAAAGGAGAAATGCCAGCTTTACTTAAACATCTAGGAGTTGAAGAACTTACCATCTTTAATGGTGGAAATGCAGAACCACTTATTATAAAAGCCGTAGAATAATTAAAAGGAGAGTAGTATATGAGTTTAATTACATATGATAATCCAACAGGAGATTCAATAAAAAATCCAAGTTTAGAATATTTAAAAGATATTATTTTTAATCAAGAAGCAGATTTCTGGAAAAAAGGCAGCGGTGACTCTGGAATTGAAATTGAAGGCTTGGATGAAAGGCTAATATTCTTTTATGATGAGCCTTATGGATTCTTTATCATGAGACATCCTGATTATTTAGCGCCTTATGATGAAAGTGTAGAAATCGAAGTTGTAGAACACAAAGTTGGCGGTGAACCTATGAGAGTTCCAAGTTGCTGTTATGTCTCACGTGAGAGAGCATTCGAAATAATTAGCGAATTTATTACCACAGAACAAATACCTGAAAATATAAACTGGACTGATATTTATGAGATTGAAGGTTTTGACTCTGGATATTAAAAGTTAAGATTTAGGAGATTTAATACATGCGCAAAAAGAAAATTATAATATTAAATTTGTTTATCATTACAATTCTAGTAGTAAATACAGCATGTCATGGAACGATAACTGAACAAGACCCTAGTAAAATCGCAAAAATAACTCCAATGCCGTGTAATGTAACTTGTACTATAATACATAATCCTGACGGAAGTGTAGATATGTTTGTTCCTGCAAAACATTAAAAACGAGATTATCTAAACATTCATCAAGGTAATTTTGAAATCTATCTGTGCAATATAGCAAACATTAGTCCTATTAAACTAATGAAAAATAAACATAGAACAATATTCCGAATGGTATTGATACTTTCATTTGAAGCTTTTATATACTCAAGCATTTTTATTTGAATAAACTGATCTATCTCATCTTTTGAGCAATTTAAAGGAATATTCTTATAAAATTTATATTTGCTTTTATGCGCATCATAATCATAAGAATATTCTTCAAGAATTTTATCTCTCTCATTTTGCTCACCATTAAAAACGATTTCAATAAGTTTTTCGTTTTCTTCATCGCTGTAGTACTCTTTTTCAAAAGCTAATCCATATTCTTTTAAAAATTCTTTCTTATTCTTTTCAATTACTCTGTTCATGATGGTTCTCCTATATGATTCTGTCTTAATTAAAATCCTTATTAATCTTACATTTAGCAGAGCAAAATAACGAACGGTTTTAACGGTATTTTGCTCTGCTAAATGTAAAAGATTAATTGATTTTAATATAATTCAATATAGCAAATTAATCCATAAAATACAATACTCAGAAATCTTTTTTACATTGAACACACCGTTTGAATTTCAGCCAGCTTTGCTGAAATCCAACACTTCTTCCCTGATTATTTCAATTGACTGAAAGTTCTAGCAACATAAAAAATAACTTCCGCTTCAAATTTT
>JAUZPS010000218.1 GCA_030705945.1 Bacillota bacterium | reverse complement strand
GGTGTTGGTGTGTATGTTGGCGCGCGAGTTGGTGTAGGTGTCTGGGTTAATGTCGGGGTAGCTGAAGTCAGGGGAGTTCCATCGACAATACTACTGAACACAAAGGTCATATTATTACCAATTGCGCTTATGTTTGATATATTAAATCCTGAGGAACTTCCATCCCACCACTTTGAGTTGGGAAGAGTGACGTCGTTGAATTTGTCTTTATAGCCAGCGCGGAAAAAGTCGCCGGTATCACCGCTGTTAACATTTTTCTCCATATCGAATTTGCCGTCAGCTTGTTCCACTGAAGTTATGTAATGTTTTGAGGCGGTCATATCCTGGTAGTTATTGTTTCCTTTCTTGTCAATATGCCAGACTACGAGACCTTCTCCAGGGAACTTACTCCAATCACCAGTCTTTCGGATATTTTCAACAATGAACATCTCGTTATTATTTTTTGTATTTATATAGCCAAATACATCTCTTGAGCCTGCTGGAACTGATACTACCGACCCATCAGGAAGACCATTTAACCATTTTATTGTATAAAACCTGCTTATCACGCACCTTGCGTGTGGGTTTTCAAAGTTATTAAAATTGCCTATTACCTTAGAGTCGTCGTCATAGTCATAATAATCCGGCCATTTTAGGATCATGTGTTCACATTCATGAGTCATGGCGCTCGGTTGAGGTTTAGAACCTATGGAAGAAAACTGGTGACTATTGATCCTGACGCCATTGCTAAGAGTATAATTATACCCACCGGAATGAGGCCAGAGTCCATTGGCCCAACCAGCATCAGCTGTTCCTGCATACAGCAATGTAACTGCCATTATGGACTTGTCCGGATTGAGTGAAAGCCCTGTAGTATCGAACTTTGTGCTGTTAAGCCAGTCGCAGGTCTCCTTGAGAAGTTCTGTCGATCCTGCATATCCTGTTCCACTGTCATAATGATTCTTGTTATATTTTGCGGTATAAAATCCAATCAACTTGTTTGTAAACTCCAGCTTTTGACCGGAAATATCGTAAAAGTGATCATATACTGAACCGATTCCAGGCTTATTGATTGCCTGATCAATGAGATCCTGAGTTACGGCGCTTTTAACATCGGGAAAGTCAATTAGAATGACAATTCCATAAACTTTTGACGGTGTTGCTGTGGAAATTATTGGAACGCCGGAAGGCTGTGGCGTAGTTGTTGGTATAGGAGTCGGAGATGCCGCCAGAAGATCGACGGGCGCGCTGAGATCAAGCTCCTGATGCTTTTCTTTGACGTGTTTTAGTACTATTTTTTTATCTTCAAACAATTTCTTTTGAATGCCGAGAGATTTTGCTTTTTCTTGATTCAGTAATGTTCCGGTATAAATCTCCGAGGTTGGAACAAGATTTCCGTTGCTGTCTAGCTTTGCGTAACATATGTGGCCTTTAGCATTTCTAATTAATGTATAACCATCAAGGCTTTCAACTCTCTGATAATATTCATCGCCGTATACCTTAACTAAAACCTTGGTTCCATCTGGCTGTCTGAATTTAAATTCATCTCCATCCATTGGGCGCGCGGCTAAAACAGCAGAACATACAAATATAATTGTCAAACAACTTAATAAACTCACCAGAACCTTTAAAAATATGTTTTTCATAAATCTCCCCCTCTTACTTGTATTTTGATGACAGACTGTAAAGTTCTGAACATGTTTGCTTCAGCAAGATCTCACTACACTTCATATTTCTTCTAAGGAAGCTAATTTTAGGCCATATAAGATCAATTAGTATAATGTTAATTATTTACAAACAAACTATATTAACTATATTATATTTTATCACTTTATAACTTAATATTCTAGAATTGGAATTTAGAATTTGCTTGTTTAGAAGTTTGTATTTTAGTTTTGATAAAAGAACTGTTGATTTTTTCAATAAAAAATAATTCTTTGTAGCCCAACTGTTAAACTCTTTCATTTCAAAAGTAGAATTGGTGCTTATTGTAAAGCCGTGGGATTAGGAAAAAGCGTGCTGTTGAATATAGGATCAATTAAGTCTGATATTAATATTTGTTAAATGTTGCTATTCTGTTGATTATTGTGTAAACTTATAAAATATAATTACAACTACTATATTGAGGTGTCCGATGAAAGAAAAGGCAGTTAAAATTTACAATCTTTTTTGTAATAATACTCAAGCAATCGTTTATGTTATACTTGTCTTAACTCTAGGGATTTATACAATTTCTGCTGGCAGACGCTTTTTTATAACCCTGCTCTTCATGGGGATTTTTACAGGATTAATGTTAACGGCAAAGTTTTATTCTAAAAATAAGCTTTACCGTTATTTATTTGCATTCATAGCGTTTATATTGTATATTCTTGTTGTTCAAATAAATTCTCTTCCGTACGTTTTCAATATTGTCGTGAACAAATGGACGCTTCTCTTATTTTGTTACGTTATGCTTCTTGAAGACTATATATCGCCAATCATCGTAGGTATCTATCCGGCTATAAGAATATTAATGCTCATTCCGGAGGCTAGGGAAGGCAAGTATCCGTTAGGACAGATCACAGGTACGGCAAATGGTCAGATATGTCTGACTATCATGTCTGTACTCGCATATAACCTTTTTGCCAAGCTTCTTATCGAGAGAAATAAATTCCGTAAAATGAGCATTACTGATTCATTAACCGGAGTAGCTACCTTTGCTCATACAATTGAAGTTGCAAATAAAATGCTTCAGAATGGAAATATATCTGTTCTGATAACTGACATGGATCGGTTTAAACAGGTAAATGATACTTATGGACATATTGCCGGAAATAGGGTGCTGGTTGAAATAGCTGAGTTAATAAAACAGGAAACAGAGGGACTTGAAAGGGTTATCGGAAGGCTAGGCGGAGATGAATTTGTCATTGCCGTTAGAAATGATGGAAGTAAAAGGGTGCTAGAGCTTGGCGAAAATATTTTAGGAGCAGTTAAAAAAAGGATGTTTACTATAGATCCTGAAATAGATCCTATGAAGCTTTCCTTATCTATAGGGCAGGCAAATTCCTCATTAGTTCATAACAATGTTGAAAAACTACTGCGCAAGGCAGACGTAAACATGTACTATAATAAGTACAAGAACCACCGTTTAAATATTTTTATAAATAAAGAAAAGCTGAAACTTCCTAAAGAAGGATATGAGCTTTTAAATGTGCTTGCGGAAAAAGATATGTACACTTATGTCCACTCGAGTTATACTGCGCAATATGCGTCTGCTCTGGCAAAGGAACTTAAATTGCCTGAAGAAAAGGCAGGACAGCTTTATGTTGCGGGATGGCTTCATGATATTGGGAAGATCCTGGTTTCAAGTGATATTGTTAGAAAAGTAGGTAAGTTGTCAGATGATGAATATGATCTGATGAAAAATCATGTATGTTTTGGGGTAAATATATTAAAAAGTTTAGGGTTATCTGAAACAGTCGTAAATTGTATTAAATATCATCATGAGCGGTGCAATGGTTCTGGCTATCCTAATAGGCTTTCAGGAAATCAGGTTCCTATCGAAGCAAGAATACTTCAAGTAGCAGATTCATTCTCGGCTATGATTATTAAGCGGGTTTACAGAAAGACTCTTATGCCGGAAGACGCATTGGAAGAAATAATCAAAAACAGCGGGACGCAATTTGATCCAGAAATAGTTAGCGCATTTGGCAATATGTTAAAAAGGAAGGTTGAAATTGCATAAGGGCGTTTCAAAAAATTCCTTGTTCAAGTTTTGTATGATGAAAACTTATTATATCAAGTTTTTGAAACGACCAGTTGACCAGTTATTTTTTTGATACTACCTAATCCATATTATTCAAGGTGCTGCTGAGCCTGATCATAATTATTAACCTCTCAGTTTAATTTTGATATGCCTAATATTAACATAAAGCCATAAGTATCTTGTGTCGATAGAAGTTACAGTACGGATGCTGTAAAAATTACAAAAGGATTTGACACAAGGAGACATATTATGTTAAACGCAGAAATGAATGAAATAGGACAATTTATTCCTTTGCATTATCATTATCAAATGTTATCTGATGCATCCCGAATGAATGCTTTCCGAACTGCTATTGAGGAAATAGTTACGCCAAGGCACAAAGTTGCGGAGTTGGGAAGCGGTACAGGAGCATTATCCTTTTTTGCGGCAAGAAAAGGAGCCCAGGTTTGGTCTGTAGAATTTAACCCTGCTTTAGTGTCGGCAAGCCAAAAGTTTCTTAATGAAAACGGACTGGCGCATAAAGTCCATATTTCTCAAGGAGACGCAGCAAATTGGCTGCCACCGGAGCCTGTTGATCTGGTTATCTGTGAAATGCTCCACAGCGCTTTGCTGAGAGAAAAGCAGCTTCAAATAGTCGCTGCATTTCGGGATGCCCACATGGCGAGATTTGGCAAAGCGCCTGGAATTTTGCCTGCTGCTACTCTTCTTGGTGTTCAACCGATATTTCAGTGTTATGATTTTAACGGTTATTATGCTCCGGTGCCCTTATTTCAGTCACCTTACTACGAATCAGACAATTGCGGTACTTGCGGCGACCCAGTAGTGTATAAAGTGATTGAATATGATAAAGCGTATGTAGAGACTTTTGAAGCATCTGTATCTTTCTCATTTAATAATGAAACCAATGTGAATGCATTGCGGTTTATTACAAAAAGTTTGCTTACAATGGATTTATTCACAGGAAAATCTATTGACTGGCATTCACAATATTTGATACTTCCTCTATCTAAGACATATGAATTGAAAGCGGGACAAGTGATGAACACGCGCTTTATATACCGTCCGGGAGATCCGATAGAAGCCCTAAGTAATGCTATTTCGGTTGATATTGTAGAACAATTACAGGATAAAGAGAAGGATCAGTTATCATTGATTGCATAAGTTCGTTTCAAGAGTTCCTTGTTCAAGTTTTGTATAATGAAAACTCTTTATATCAAGTTTTTGAAACTTTATATAGTTAAATAACTGTGGCTTGTTCTTAAAATGCGGAAGAGAGACTACTGATAAATTTTTTAGTCTTCCTTCCGTATTTTTTATATATCTTATCTTAATTAAAGGATGCTCCATTTATCTATCGCAAAATACCGTTATAACTGTTCGTTTTTTTGCTCTGCTAAATGTAAAGATTTATATATAAACTTTAAAAAATTAAAATCCCCCCTTATTAAAAAAAATGGAAGCTTCGAACAATAATGAAGTATTATAGAAAAATTAAGAAAGAGGAGGAGTATTATGAACAGAAAGAAGTTAGGTAAACTCAGTTTGATAATGGCGCTTTTGTGGCTGACCAATTGCTTTGGCTTTTGTTCATCGACTTATAAGGCATCTGCGCTTAGTTCTCCGGTAGTAGTAAACCATCTTTGTACTAAATTAGATGCAGTTCCGACATCCTGGATAAACTCAGCTAAGTCATCGCTTCATATTGCATATGGACATACATCACATGGAAGCCAGCTTATCACCGGAATGGAAGTGATACATGACAGAGTCGGCAGCAACTATAGCTTTAATTCCAATGGGAGCGGTGGCGCAATGGAATTAAGGGATACTCCATTTAGCAGCGCTTTTGATCTAGGAAATCCGAATTTTACTGAATGGGATAACGCTACAAGAAGTTATTTGAAAGCAAATCCTGTAATAAATGTCGTTGTGTGGTCTTGGTGCGGAGAAGTAAGCTGGGCCAGCAGCAGTGATATTGATACATATCTGTCGCTTATGAATCAGCTTGAAAACGATTTTCCAGGAGTAAAATTTGTTTATATGACCGGGCATACAGATGGTTCGGGTTTATCAGGAACTTTACATGTTAATAACGATAGGATCCGTGAATACTGCTCAAATAATAACAAAATTTTGTTTGACTTTGAGGATATCGAATCCTACAATCCTGATGGCGTATATTTTGGAGATAAAAATGTCAACGACGGCTGCGATTATTCTATAGACGGAAATACCGGAAACTGGGCCTTGGAATGGCAGAATACTCATATTGAAGGTAGGGATTGGTTTGATTGCTCTCCGGCTCATACACAGGCATTGAACGGAAACCTGAAAGGATATGCAGCATGGTACCTCTGGGCAAGACTTGCAGGTTGGGGGGGAAGTAATTCGACGTCTGTACCTACTAACACATCGACCCCAACATCAACCTCTACTCCAACTCAAACATTAAAATCAACTTCGACCCCGACAATCAAATCAACTGCAACAGTTACACCAACAGCAACAAGCACGCAACCTACAATAACTGTGACAGCGTCCAAAACTACAACACCAACGCCAACATCGACGCGATTTATTGCTCCAACCTCACCTTTGCCTTCAGCATCACCTGAAATACATACGTTACGGATTGAAGGTCCGGAGTTTGTGAAGGATTCCTTTATCAGTGAACAGGAACCAAACACAAACTTTGGTTCTTATCAGTATATTGATAAGCTTGATAGATTCGCAATTAAATTTAATCTACCTGAAAGCCTGAATGGAAAAAGAATAATCAAGGCTACAATTTCATTTTATGTGTGGAATCAGGTAAACTACCAGCAAGATCAATACATGCGTCTGTATGAGTTAAGAAGGCCTTTTGATGATAAAGAAGTTACCTGGAATCAGGCTGCTGAAGGAATAAATTGGACAACTCCTGGGGGAGATTATGATATAAATGCTTCTATAGCGGCAATTCCTCATTTAGAAGGAGAAGAAAACTGGAATCATACGTATTATCCGCCTGTTGACATTACTGATACAGTCAAAAAGTGGACAAATGACCCGCAAAATAATTATGGATTGATATTAGCAAATGAGGGTGTTACAGATATTGGTCTTAAGGCGTCGGAATATACTATGGGTATGACTCCATATTTATCAGTAGAATACACTGACATGGCTCCGCAATATACAATCGAAGGGTGCGTTAAGCCTGATTTTGACTGCAGCGAGGCTTGTGGGATTTTAAAAGGAGGCTTCAAGGTTGATCTTGAAGGTACTGATAAATATTATATAACCGATTCAGATGGATATTTCAGAATTACAGATGTACCAAATAATTTACAGATGTATTATTTAAAAGTAAGTAAGCCTACTTACGTTACAAGGGTGGTTAAGAAGGTTAGCTTTTCCGGCTCGAAGGCGGTAATTGGAACTGCTGATAATCCGGTCAGTATGTGGGTAGGAGACTTTGCTGAGAATGGCGCGGCGGATAATGTTATTAATATGATTGATATTATTATGCTGGCTAAGTCATTCAATTCGAAACCAGGGGACAGCAACTACAATGAACTTATGGATGTAAACAAGGATGAGGCTATTAATCTAAAAGACATAGTGATTATTGCAAAGAACTTTAACAAGTCGTCAGCTGACTATTAGGATACAGATCCTTTATACTATGGATAGTTTACTGTAAAGTATAGATATCGAACTGGAAAAATGCAGACGTATTAAATGCATTTTTTATGTAAAATCTTTTTCGCAATTTATATAAATGCTCAGTACAGCCGGAAAAGGCAGTTTTTGAGTGAATTGACGCATAACTTTACAGTAAACTATCTTTATTTGAAACACGTATAATATTTTGCCAATAAAAACATATTCATTTACCAGAACCTAGATGGAATTAAAACGATAACCCGTTCCCCATAATGTTTCAATAAATTGGGGATTGGAGGGATCCTTTTCTATCTTCTTTCTGATCTTTTGAATATGAACAGGCACAGTTGCTGTATCTC
>JAUZPS010000217.1 GCA_030705945.1 Bacillota bacterium | reverse complement strand
TATTCATGAATTCCCTCTTTACTCATTTGTTGTCTCAGACTTGCATGGGCATGTATTGGACATTCCAATTGTTTTACTTACAATTGCACTTTTGTTTTCACAATTCTTAGAACAAGCATTTAATAAGAGATATTTAATTTTTATTTCATTTTTGCTTGCGGTAATGTATATGACAAATGCTTGGGATGGAATTATCTACTTTTTACTTTATGCATCAGTCTGTCTCAATAAATGTTAACAGCGTTAATTATAATGTCTGTGAAACATTATCAACATCCGGTGTTTTTACGCCCCAACTTTTTGAATACTTGTCAGATTCATTATCCAAATACGGAAATTATTTGATAAAAATCAAACTGGAAAAACAGCTTAAAGCTGGTGTGTATGACACATATTTTTTCAGTTCGGAAGATTTAAAAAAGGAAATCAGTCATAGCAATACTAAGCAAGGATATTATGAGCTTCTGAACAGAAAGTTAAGTATAGGCGACAAGGTAACAATATATGTTGAGGATAATGATTTGACTTTATTCGGACGTTTAATTAACGCCACATTTTTGGGTAGCAACACTAACAGAGCAATTGATACAAGGATAAAATCCTTAAAATCATGCGTTATATCAAATGAACCCAAAGATCTGGTTAAAGGTTATGACGTAATTGCGGACATAAAAAACAGACAGGAGCCTTTGGTTATTAACGTGTCAACAAAACTTGACAGCGATATTTATGTTTATGACAAGAATAACCCTATCTATGGAGACAGTTCGAATGAAAAAATATCAGGAGGAATTCCGGGTAGTGATTATATATTAGAGACAGGGGAGTTTTTGAGGGAATTTTCATATGAGAATGACGGATCAACAATTAAGGAAATCACATATACACAACAATAGCAATTATAGCGTTTCAAAGAATTCCTTTGTTGAGTAAAGGATAGGAGATATGATATGGGAGAGATAATGGCTGTAATTGTTATTCTGCTTTTAATAATTATGGTATTTGTTCCATTAGCTTATTTGAATTATACCAATGCAAATACCGAAGAGGTTAAGCAGACATTAAGCCTTTCGTGTAAAGTTCTGATCAATAATATTGAAGACAATTCCATAAATATGGAGGAAATATCTCGCGGGTATCAAGTTGAGGATATATCTTCGGTAAGTATTGATATGAAGAAACTGATAAAAGAGTTTGATCAAAGTGTTTATTCTAACGCAGGCAATGTCGAAAATTTTAATAAAGTAAATTCTTGTATACTTTTAAAAGCGCTCGTGCTTAGGGATAAATTCTTTATTACGAAGAAGATTGAAACTAAACCCGGAGTCTTTGAGGATTCATGGGGACCGCCTTATTTTTATACTGCTGCGGCATTCTATGGAAAACAGGAATTCCTCATTTATATGAATACTAAGGATGACAGAGTTGTTTATTTTGATGAAAATGGTAATGAAAAAAGGGACAAGGTTATTTCTGATTTTAGTATAGGGCCTGATTCTGTTTTGAGTTTTACAAGAGAATTAAAGACCAAAATTATAATAGATAAGATAAACATGGAAATGCAAAAAAACTCAACTGAATTAGGCGTGAGGAACGGTTTGGGGATTAAAATCAAGAATCCTTTTGATGAAAGTGTGGATAATAAGGTTAATTATGCTAATGTGAATGTATTAAATGGCGGTATAACTTTCTTTGTATTGTATGGAGAAAATTCTTTTTTAACCTCTGATAGCAAGGAATTTAACTTTAGGAATTATAATGTTGCAGGATATTCTATGAGCTATTAAAATGGATAAATAAATTACCATTCTATGGACAAAAGAATTTATAATATTGTATAATAATGCTATGTAAAAAGTTTTTGTGTTTGAAATATTTTGTAAATGATTATATGAGAAATTGTTTTTAGAATAAGTAAGGGCGTTTCAAAAAATTCCTTGTTCAAGTTTATATGACTAAACCCTATTATATCAAGTTTTTGAAACGACCAGTTGCTAAGTTTTTTTGATACTACCTAACTCAACATAATTTAAAACAGGAGAGTTTAGTATATAAACAATTAAACGAATAATTTTTCATAAGTGTTAAAGTATACAAACCTACTTTGGGTTTTGTTAAATTAGATATAAATATTGGATACTAACAAATACTCACTAAATTGGGCGCCATATGAGTATTTGGAGGTTATGAGAGACATTGCTTTGTTTAAATTTAGAAGTATGTGTTTAATCATTCCTAAGTAAGTGGCGCAACCGGCCAATATATAGGGACTTTTCCCTTTTATTGGTTTTATTTTTTTTCTTTAGTTATACTTCGTAATTTTACATCTTTTTCCATTCAAATGCTTAATCAAAATAGTAGTTACTGAATCATTATAAAATTAATTAATTGTGATGAAATTTGATTTTGCTTTGAATTTAATAAAGATAATGAACAGTAATTCAATTGTTCGTTATCCATATTTTAAATTACTATAAGTAATTAAGAATTCTTAGGGGGTAATTGAATGAAGAGGCAGTTTAAGACTGTAGTATCGGTTTTGTTATGTTTTCTTATGATTTTTGGACAGCTTACGCCGATGACTGCTACAACAGGAATGGAACAGGGTTCTCAAGCAAGTGTTTCTGACAGTGTATATAATAACACTGCAGATAATGAGAAAGTCGGTTTAGCGGCAAATAGTGTTTCAAATCCTGTAATTTCGGGGGAAGTTATTCTTCCAGCCGGATATACGGCGCCTGCATCGGGTTTGAGTGTAAATTTATACGCGTCAAACGGTACTTCTACTCAAAGTGTTGCGGTTAATATTCCAGGAGGGCTTAATAAAGCCAATTATAGTTTAAATGTAACAACTGGATCCGGTTATGTCATTTATTATCAGACATCAAATGCCAGTTATATGGGCTCGATGTATTACGGATATCAGGGAATGGTAAGAAATAAATCCTCTGCAGCATTATTAAATATAACCGATGATATGGCGGTTAATATAACACTTACGCCAATGAGAAAAATAAGTGGAAAACTAATATTTCCCGGAAACACTACTGCATCAACTTTTAAGGTTTACGCAGTAAGCGATATGGACAGTAGGGTTTCTGATACCATTACTTTAGATAAAGGTGAAGCGGAATATTCAATAATTGTTCCACCTAATTCAGTTGGTTCGGGATATACTGTAAGATATGAAGCTATTAACGACAATACAGTGATTTCTCCAGGTTATTATAGCTTTTCAGGGATTCAAAGATTTGCTAATATGGCAAATCTAATTGATGTAAGCAGCGGAGATAAAACAGATTTGAATCTTGAAGTTCAAAAGAAGAAATTGATTAGCGGAACTATTTCATTACCCGAGGGAGTGGCGCTTCCAGCTTCAACACTAAATGTTACTATGTATGCGTCATATGGTTCCGATACATCAAAAGTGGATATTACTTTAACAAAAGATAGCCCATCAAAAGTTTATAATCTGTATGTGCCTGACGGAAGCGGATATAAAGTCTGGTATCAATTAAGTAATGTGGAACAGTTTATGCCAAATGGTTATTATAGCAGCATAGGAACTGTGTCTGATTCAGCTAAAGCAGGACTAATTAATGTGATTAATGGAGACAGAACGGATGTTAATATTAAACTTATTTCTAAGAGAGCTGTTTCAGGTATCGTAAAATTGCCCAATGGCTTAAAAGCTCCGGCAGATGGAATTGATGTTACAGTAAGGGTAGCCAATTCCTCAAATAGTGGCTCTGCTAATGTGAAAATTAAACCGGACTCGGATTTTGAGAATTTTACTGTATATGTTCCGGAGGGTATTGGTTATAAGCTCTCATATGAAACAAAGAATGTAAATTATACACCAAATGGCTTCTATAATATAAGTAAAACCGTTCTGGATTCTAATTCTGCTACAACATTCGATTTAGGAAGCAATGAGGATAAAACGCTTAATATCACATTGATTGCAAAAAGATTGGTAAGCGGAAAAATACAATTACCTTCAGGAACTGTCCAGGATGATGAAGTAGATTATAAAATTACTGTGTCAAACGGATCAGATACAGGAACAGCAGAAGTGAAAATGCTTACAGGTGAAAGCAGTGTAAGTTACTCGGCTCTTGTTGCGCCAGGAACAAATTATATTGTTCAGTGTGATATAACAAAAGCGGGAATCACATATATAAAAACAACCTACTACAGCGCTGCTGGTACTGTATATAATAGATCTTTTGCAAAAGGAATAGATACAACTGCGGGTAATCAACCAGGCATTGACTTTGTGCTGCTTGAGAAAAGAAAGGTAAGAGGAACAGTATCCTTACCGGAAAACATGACAATGCCATATGACGCATATTTTACCTATACAGACAAGGATGATGGCAGGGTTTATAAAACAATCATCAAGCAAGGCAGCAGATCGGCTGATTATACTTTCTATTATAATCCGGGAGTACATACTGTTTATTATGAGATGTCTCCAAATAATTTAATGGTCGAGAAAGGATATTATAGTAAAACTGGAACAGTATTAGATGAAAGCGCGGCAACTCCTGTTGACGTAACTACCGGGGATGCTGTTGGAGTAGATTTTGTTTTTATACTGAAAAAAATCATATCTGGTAAAGTAATGCTTCAAGACGGTAAAGCTGCTGACTCATATATAAGCGCTCTTGTTAAAGCAAGAGGCGCAAGAGGAGAAGCTACTTGCAACGTTACTTTCTCTCAAGGAGATAAAGAGGCTTCATATACTTTAGCTGTGCCTCCGGGAAGCGATTATAAGTTGTGGTATGAGAATGTTACTGGATCAAGTAACTTGATAACAAAGATGTTTTAGAATTCAGGTTACATGACGAGAAACGAAAATGAAGCAGGTTTAATTGATGTTTCTAAAGGAAGTAAAACTGACGCAAATATCACTCTTGTTGAAAAACGCTTGGTCAGCGGTACAATAAGTATTCCACAAGGAGAGAAGCTGACAGATAACTTAAATGTCAGGATATATGTTGAAAATACATTAAATTCAAACGATTCTACATATTCAGATGTAGTAATTCCTGTTTCAGGATTTATAACGTACAACATTTATGTTCCTGCCGGAAATTCCTATATTGTAAGATACGACTTTCTAAATGAAAATAATAATTATGTAAAAGATGGCTATTTAGGAAACAGTGGAATGGAAATAAGCAAAAGCGCCGCCAAAATTCTTGATTTGAGTAATGAAAACAAGAGCGAAGTCAATCTTTTATTAATTAAAAAGAGATCTATAAAAGGAACAGTATCGTTGCCTGCAGGCATTACATTAACATCGTCGATTAAAGTTGATCTATATGCAGGTGGATTTACCACCTCAGTGACACTTCTTCCGGATGGAAAACCTGTTGATTATACATTAAGAGTTCCACCAAATGCGCAGGGTTCGGGGTATAAGGTATATTATAGAATCAATACTTCACCAATGTTTAATGAAACAGGATATTACAGTAATACTGGAATGACCTCGAGTGAAGCATCAGCCAGCATAATTGATTTGAGCAGTGATGATGCTTATAACATAGGTATCACGTTAATGTCCAAAAGCAGTATTAGCGGAGCTATCAAACTTCCATCAAATAATATTGCTGTAAAGGAAACGAGTGTAAGAATATATGTTTCAAATAATAGTTATACAAGCTATCAGGATGTTCTTATAAAAGAAGGAACAAATTCTGCGCTATATAATATATTTGTTCCTGCGGGTATTGGGTACACTGTGAAATATGATATCAGCAATCCTGCATATCTAAAGAATGGCTACTACAATGCTAATTCGACTGTTATGGATCTAGCTTCAGCTGATCAGATAGCTTTAGGAAATGAAAATAAAACTGGGATTGATTTAACGTTAATAGGAAACACCAAGATTGAAGGTAGAATTTTTCTCCCAAACAACAGAGTAGCGCCGGCAAATGGTTTGTATGTAACAGTTATAGCAACTAATGGAACTACTAGAGCTGGATCAATACAAGTTGCTATTCCTCAGAATTATAAATCTGTTTCATATTCAATGTATGTTCCACCCGCAACTGAGTATAAAATCAGCTATAATGTAACAGAGAGCAGCTATATTTCTGAAGGGTTTTATAATACAATTGCTACAACAATTGATAAGAACAGCGCGTCATCAGTTAATGGAACTCAAAATCAAACAGATATAAATCTTACACTGATATCAAAGATTGCAATCAGCGGTATCATTTCTCTTCCTCCGGGATCAGAACCTAAAGCTGATGTAAATGTAAGAATATATGCTGTATCTGGAAATAATAGCGGTTATACCGACATATTAATTCCTAATAATACTAGATCAGTTCCATATACAGTTTACGTTCCGGCAGTCGGAGATTATGAAGTAAGATATGAGATATCCAGCAACAACATGTATGTAACTCCAGGTTATTATAATAGTCAGACAACAACAAGTGATAAGACAAAAACTAACTTAGTAAAAGTACCAGGTGATGTCACTGGAATTGATATGACAATAATTCCTAAAATGAGCATAAGCGGTACAGTCTTTTTGAAAGATGAGCTTGCGCCTTTAAAGGGTATTCCATTTACAGTTACGGTGTCTAAAATCGATACATCAACAAATAGGGTTATTGCATCGTATAACAGCTCACAAATTTTAATTCCTGAGGGGAGCAATTCCGCGCCATACATTGTATATGTTCCATCTGGAAAAGATTATATTGTAAGTTATTCTACAACCGACATTAAATATATAAGTTCAGGTTACCATACATCAACAGAAACAATAAGAGATTATACGATAGCTGACAAATTTGATCTAACCAATGGCAGTAGTGTAGGGGTAAACCTTACATTAATTAGGAAAAAAGAAATAACAGGTTCGATATTTCTCACCAAAGGCACAGCTCCATACGGTGGTTTAAACATTAGTATTATTGCAGAGAATGATAAGGATAGCGGTTCCACAAATGTAATAATACCTGAAGGAGTTAGTTCATTACAATATACCGTATATGTTCCGGAAGGATCAAACTATAGAGTAAGGTACAGCTTCAATTCATCTAATGAGAAATATTTAAGTTCGGCGTATTACAATGTTAACGGATCCGTAAGGGATAAGGTTGATGCTAGTATTATTAGCGCGCTAACAGATAATAAGCCTGGAACAAATATAAACATAATTCCATTATATCTCATCAGCGGGACCATTTCGTTACCTGCCGGAGTTATGGCGCCAACAGGCGGACTCAAGGTAAATGTTTATGCAACAAGTAGCAGAGAAAGCATATATAAGCAAATTACAATATATGAAAACAATAATGGATCTGAGTATAAATTATATGTTTATTCAGGACTTGATTACAAAGTAAGTTATACCATTTCTGATAGTAACTATCTTTCAGGTTATTACAATGTTGGAGGAACAGTTTTAGAAGCTACTGACGCAAAACCTATAACTGTCTCGGGTGAAGATATTTACGGAATCAACATGGCTATAATTGAAAAGAAGTCTATCAGCGGTAATATTTCTTTACCTGATAATTACACGTCTTCGGGTCCTGTCAGCGTACAAATTTACGCAAGCAGCGCAGGCAACAGTTACAGCACGCGCGTTGATATACCCAAAGATAAAAAGCAAGGGGATTATATAATTAAGCTGCCGCCAAACAAGCCATCCTCAGGTTATCTTGTGTATTATACATTGATAACCAGCAATGAAGAATTTATATCTAAGGCATAT
>JAUZPS010000216.1 GCA_030705945.1 Bacillota bacterium | reverse complement strand
TTATTCATCAATACCGCAACTTTGTCGCCTTTTTTTACACCAATTTTATTTAAATTGTACGCAATCGTAGACGCTGCTTTTCTTAATTCATTGAATGAGTATGATGAAGTATCAAACATCAATACGGTTTTATCCTGATACAAATCTGCATAAGAATTAATTACATTTCCGATAGTTTTTCTACCTGTAAACATCTCCAACTCCCCCAAATTTTATAAAATATTTCTTGTTTCACGATTTATTTATATATTTTGCAATAAACATTTTTCATCCGTTTTTTATATTGCAAAATATATACCTTGATTCATAAGTTGTGAAAAGTTCAGCTTTGATAGTAAAATGCAGACGTATTAACTGCATTTTTAATGTATAATCTTTTTCGTAACTTATTTATCTTGCAACTTTCTTTCAACAAATGATTTTAATTTCAAAACATCTCCAAAATTTTCCTCAATTAATTCTTCTGATTTAATAACTATCCTGTATTCCTTTTCAACAAAAGTCATAATTTCCATTATTGCCAAAGAGGATACTATTGGTGAATTGTATATCTTTAGGTCCATTGTTACTTCCTCTTTGGGAAGTTTAGCAATCTTTGCGACATTTGCAATCAGATCTGAATCGGAAATAATTTGTTGACTCATTATAATAACACTCCTTAATTTTTCTATTTTTGATTTTATAATTTTTTGATTTTTTGATTTTTTATTTTTTCAATTTTTCATTTTTGGTTTCATATATCTTTTCGGTAGTATTTGTCAAATACGAAGGCAACATGCTTTGCTGTAAACTCGCCCATCTCGGTTATAAGTATTTTGTTACCGTCGCATAAGATGATACCGTCTTTTTCAAATCTATTAAGCTGTTTTAATTCTTCTTTAAAGTATTCATCGAAATTTATATTAAATTCTTTGCTTACAGCGTCCTTATCGATCTGATAATACGTTAATAACCATTTAAGAATAATAGAAGCCCTTATCTTATCATCCTGATCTAATTTATGTGATTCACTTTTTTCAAGGGGCAGCTCGTTTTTATCCAATTCGCTGAAATAATCTTCTATTAACTTTTTGTTATGGTAATACGTATTATTAATGCAGCTTATACCGGAGCTTCCAAAGGCTATTACCTGTCTTCGGTCAGCAATTGAATATCCCATCAGGTCGCGGTTTATCCTGTTTTCAATAAATGCCTGATGCATTAAATTACCCTTTCTTACATAATGATCGCCTATTCTTATGTAGTTGTTTTCAGTAAGAACTTCTTTAGCAAGTATCGATAAAACAATTCGCATAAAGGAATTGGGCACGGAATCTGTCGGGATCTTCCTTTGAAGTGGATAGAAAGCTGGAAAGTGTGAATAATTCTCCATTGCGATTCTATCCGGTTGTAATCGGACAATTTTTTCCAGAGTGTTTTTTAACCCTGTCATATCTTGGAATGGAAGCCCATAACATAAGTCAACATGTATCCTTAACCCGATTCTTCTAGCTTCATTAAACAACTTTTCAACAACTTCGAACTTACAATCACGGTTAATGATTTTCTGTACCCTTTCATCAAAATCCTGAATACCAAAACTAATTTCTGTAAAACCCAGATCTTTTAACAATCTTAATTTTTCAAAAGTGATCAGAGTATCATCCGGATATGATTCGATGGATATACTAGAATTTTTATCTGAAACTATATTAAAATTATCAGATATTTTTCTATATATTCTTTCTAACTGCCGCATTGTTAAATTGGTTGGAGTGCCTCCTCCCCAATGCATTTGGGTAACAGACATATTATCCTTTGGCATGAATCTTGATTTTAAATCTATTTCTTTTTCCATATAGTCAAGGTATTTATCAATTGTCTCCTCTGCCGAGCCCGTAATCTTATAACATAAGCAATAGTAACAAGCAGATTTACAATAAGGAAAATGAAAATATAAGAACGGATTATTTTCATTTTTAATTCCTTCTATATAATTGTTCTCGTCTGAATTGTTCTTCCAGCATGTTAACGTTGGATAACTTATATACAATGGAATACTTGATTCATTGTACGATTTGGAAATATACTCAATCTGCAAAAAATCCTGGTTGTCCATCTCATTTAGCTTTTTCATAATATTTGTCGCCCCAATCCTCTAACTAAATTAAAACCCTATTAATTTTACATTTTTTATCTTTAAGTTATATAAGCGAGTAGCTTTTTAGAATCAATTTTCCCATTTGCGTTTCTAGGCATTTCATCTATTATAATAAATACTTCAGGTATCATATAATAAGGAAGTTTCTCGCTACAATGTTCCTTTAGCTTTAATACGGAACATTTTTGTCCAGCCTTAACTGTTATAAAAGCATGGAGAACTTTACTTCCCCTTTCTTCATTGTATATAGCTTTAACTGCAGCTTCTTCAACCAATTCAAACTTTAGAATGGTTGAAACTATCTCCTGAAGTTCAATCCTGAATCCTGAAATCTTCACCATGTTGTCAATACGACCGATAAAACGATAATTCTTCTCATCAAGCTTCAATACCAAATCCCCTGTCCTATAAAGCATTTCTCCATGATGATGTTTGAAAGGACTTGTTATAAAAACCGATTGCGTCTTTTCGTGATTTTTATAATATCCTCTTGTAACTGTGGCGCCTCTTACAAACAACTCTCCTTCTTCACCAACCCGCGCGATTTCATTCTTTTCATTTATTACTACTATTTCTGTATTTGCGCATGCTTCTCCAATGGGTATGGGTTCGTTCTTGCAAACGTCAAGAGCTTTGACATTATAGACGGTACAGACATTTGTCTCTGTTGGTCCATATAAGTTAAAATAATTAGCGGATGGATACAGATCCATTAGCTTCTTAAGATACATAGAAGGAAATTCTTCTCCGGCGAATAATATATTTTTCAACTCATTTAATCTGCTAAAATCAGGATTAGCATAATTAATTATGGATATCCATACAGATGGAACTGAATACCAATATGTTACTTTGTTATTTATGATCCAATCAAATAATAGCCTCGGATTTTGACCTGTTTGAAAGGGAATAAGATTGATGCAGCCTCCTGACGCTATGGCAGCATAAATATCAAAAACTGATAAATCAAAATGGAAGGGAGCATGACTTGAAAAAATATCCTCGCATGTTGTATTGAAATAGCTTACTGACCAGTTTATGAATGTCAGCGCATTCAAATGGGAAAGCATCACACCCTTTGGCGCTCCCGTTGAACCCGAAGTATAAAGAATATACGCTAGGTCCTCGCTTATGGAAGCAGTATCTCTGTCTACATTTTCCATATTCAGGTTAGAATCAGTATAAACGCATGATTCTCCCAAATCGATAAGCTCAATATTCCCCATGCTTTTGCGGGATATAGGCAATGTGTCGGTCAATATAACGTTCAAATGAGCAAATTGATCCGCATCATTATCTGTATTTATAAAACCCTTCCAATCTTTGCTTTTTGCAATTACAAACCTGGTTTCACTTATATCTAAGATTGTTTTTATCCTTGCATGCGGAGAATAATTTCCATCAATAGGTATATATGCTCCACCTGCTTTAAGGACTCCTAGGAAAGCTACAATTGATTCAATAGATTTATTTATATATACCGCAACGACTTCCTTCTCTAAAAGTCCCATCTTAATAAGCATGTTAGCTAACAATGTGCTGTTTTTGTCCAGTTCCCGATAAGTTATTCTTCTTTCGCCTTCAATTATTGCAATCCTATCTGGATATTTCTGAACAGAATCTTTTAAAAGATGTTGTAATAAGAATTTATCCATCGATGTTCTCCAAATTTTCACTTATAATTTTTTTCTGGATTTCACTTGTCCCTGAATAAATAGTAGCCGCGATAGAGTCTCTTAACTGCTTTTCAACAAGATATTCTTTCATATAGCCATACGCGCCGAAAATCTGAACCGCGTCAAGGCTGTTTTTCACTTTTGCGTTAGATACCACCAACTTAACCATGGACGCATCCGCAAGATCGACTTTCCCTGTATCGTATTTCCAGCAAACATTGTAAAGAAGCCACTTGCTGGTTTCTATATTTGCTCTCATCTCTACTAACTTATTTGAAACGCTTTGAAAATCTTTTATTCTTGTGTTAAATTGTTTTCTTTTTTTGGAGTAATCAAGAGCTATATTGAATTGTTGTTCCATTGCGCCAAGATGGTACGCGCTCATTAATATTCTTTCCCAGTACATGGATTTATTAAATCCCATAATGCCAAATCTTTCGCGGCCAAGTAAGTTTTCCTCAGGAATCCTGCAGTCGTTTAAAATAATTTCAGCTAATGGACTGGTTCTAAGACCCATTTTATGGAATGTCTGTCCAACGCTTGCGCCCAAAAAGCCTTTCTCAACAACAAAGCCGCTGATATTAGCCAATTTTATGCCATCCTGATGAATTCCATAAAGGATTAATACATCAGCTATTGGACCATTGGTGACAAAAATCTTAGAGCCGTTTAATAAATAATCATTGCCGTCTTTTGTTACCTTTGTAATCATAGAGGAAAGGTCAGAGCCCGCATCAGCCTCCGTAGAGCCATTACCGCCTATATATTCGCCGGTTAAAAGTTTGGGCAGGTATTTTTCTTTCAAAAATTCTGTACCTAACTGCCATATTGGAACAATACAGGTGCAAAAATGGGCGCACGCCGAAAATATTAACCCCTCATCATTGCAGTATCTTCCAAGCGCCTGGATAGCTAACGCCATAGTTAGCATTGATTCTCCCATTCCGCCATATTGTTCTTCAAGGGACAGAGCAAATATGTCAGTTTCAGCGCAAGACTTCCATTTTTCCCTGGAAAAAGCCTGTTTATCATCATCTTCAAAAATATTGCCGTCATTAAGCTTCTTTATTGAAACATCCTTTACCAGTTCAAAAATATCCTGCTGGAATTTAGTCAGATGAAAATCCATTTTTCAGCACCTCATTCATACTTTCTGATAAATTTTTAATAATCGGCAAATGCTTATTGAGCCTTAGCTTTCTTTCTATAGAAATTGCTTAAAGCATACCTTGAAATGATCTCTTGCTGGATTTGTGAAGTGCCTTCAATAATTTCAAATATTTTAGCTTCCCTAAAAAGTCTCTCAACCGGATATTCACTGGTGCAGCCATTTCCCCCAAAGACTTGAATAGCATCTGTAGTCACTTCCATAGCAATCTTTGAAGAATAATATTTTGCTAAAGTAGTCTGAAACACCTTTTCATCGGAGCCTTGTATTCTCAGATTTCCCGCGTTGATGCATAACGCTTTTGAAGTTAAATATTTAGTAGTTGCGTTAGCTATGATTTCTCTTATTGTCTGAAATTTATAAATTTTTTGATCAAATTGGGTTCTGTGACGGGCATATGTAACCATCTCCTCAACTGCCGCTCCAGCGACAGCGGTAGCTGCCCATGCAACAGAGTATCTGCCGTAATCTAAAGCGGTATTGCAGATAAAAGTAAAGCCTCCGCCTATTTTACCCAATAGATTTTCCTCCGGAATTTCCAGATTATTAATTTCTATCTCAGCAATATAAGCGGCTCTGCCAGCCATCATTCCTTTAATAGGTTTGGTGGTAATTCCTCCGAAATCGCGTTCAGCGATAAAGGCGGAGATATTTTTACCTTCTGACGCGATAATTATAAATATATCCGCCAAATTTCCAAATGTTATCCACTTCTTTTTCCCATTTAAGATATATTTATTGCCCTCTTTTATATAAGAAGTTTTAACGCTCCCGGCGTCGGTTCCAACTTCAGGTTCTGATAGAGCAAAAGCCGCTATCTTTTCACCGCTGGCCATCGGTCTTAAATATCTCTCTTTTTGTTCCTTTGTTCCCCACTTTAATAACGTCTCTCCAACCAATGAAGTATGGACAGTCATTAGCGCCCGTGTAGAAGCGCAACCTTTTCCGATCTCCTCTGTAAGATAGCCATAATATAACGGGTCCAACCCCAGTCCTCCGTATTCTTCCGGAAATGGAGCGGCCAAATACTTCCTTTTGGCCATCTTATTAATCAACTCTCTTGGAACTTGCTCATTTTGTTCAAAATCTCCCGCAAATGGACGAATTTCTTTTTCTGTAAATTGCCTTGCTTCCTCAATAACTTCATCCATAAAATTTCTATCCATAGCATCACCACCCCCATAACTTGATACATCTTTTTATTTTTTATTATTAATTAAATTGATTATGTTATTGATTGAACTAAAATTCTTTAAATCAATATCATCGTCGCTAATGTCAATTTGAAATTCCTGTTCAACAAAGTTTAAAAGTTTCATAGCAAATAACGAGTTTACAAAACCTTTTTCAAAGATATTGTCATCATTTGTAAAAGTTACTTCTTCATCATAAACTGTAAGGTTCTTTTCGATATAATTTCTAATCTTATCTTCTTGGCTCATGTTTTCTGACTCCTTTTTATTCTAATATTTCAACATTTATGTATGGTGGAAACTCATTAATAACCGATAAATCATTAATCATTACAAGATTGCCATTCCCGTCATCCTCTTTTACACTGAAGTTTGCAAACTTATACGCCACATACATTTGCTTATTTCTATCCGTGCGTTTAAAATCCGCAATTAATATTTTTCCAGCTTTTTTTGTCTCCTTCATTATGTATGTCATTAGTATAGTTCCTACACCTCTTGAGATAACCCGACATGACATTAGAAGAAGTTTAAGATACCAACAATCATCCAAAATCTCTACCAGAGCCAGTCCAATTTTTCCATAAGAGCCATACCTGTCTGTAAGTTCACAGATATATAATTTATGTTTGTCAGAATTCATAAGATTAAGAAGTTCATTATAATCATAAGTAACACCGGTGGCGTTTAGCTGATGAGTACGAAATGTCAGTTCTTCTGCTCTTTTCAGATCTTCTTCTTTTGCTGGTGAAATGATAAAATGCAAATTCAAAGAAGCAAGAAACGCTTCCGGCGTACCTTCGAAAGACTCTTCAACTGAATGTCTTCTTATATCATCAAGATACATCTTCCTTCTCATTTTAGAATCAATAGTTATAAACCTTGGATTTAGCCTTTCCAGTGTAAGAAGCCGCATATAATTATCAGCCTGAAAACACTCAACTTCACCGTGACATGCCTTTACTTCGTCGAGTTCAAACAACTGATCATCAACAAACATAAATGTATCTATCCCTATATTTAGATTCTTCTGAATTCTTGTGATTGACACAGACTTAGGATTCCAGCTGATTTCAGGATATAAAAAATACTCGTCCAAACCAAACTCCTTCAATTTACTGAAAGCGTCATCATAATTGTTTTTGCTGGCTATGGAATTCAAAATGCCTCTTTGATCCAGCTCCAAAATAATATCCTTTATTCCGGGTTTTAATTTAACGCAATCGGCTTCTGAAAGCACACCATCCCAAATTGTATTATCCAAATCCCATACAACACATTTTACATCTTTTACTTTTGATTCCATATTGCCCCCATGTACTAAAGATACCGAACTGTAAAGTTTTATAATTTCTCTTTGAGGGGTCCCGCTACGCTGCATTGCTCGCGTAAGCGACCATGAAAAACTCTTTTTCGGCTGTTCAACTCAACGAATAAAACTAGTTTTACAGTTCCATATCTATAATAGATATTTAATTGTTTTAATAATCTTTTTAAATCAATTTGATAAATCAAAGATGCGCTTTTTTAGTGAACTGGTATGATTATTCATGATAGGTTTTATATATATTAAAATC
>JAUZPS010000215.1 GCA_030705945.1 Bacillota bacterium | reverse complement strand
AGTAACAATCAAAAATTGTACTTTTAACAAAGGAGAGGATAAAATTTTCCAGGTTAATAAGTCCAGCACATGGAATATTACCAATTGCACAGTTAATGGAGCAGGTAAAGTTCTTCGCCAGAATGGCGGAAAGAAATTCCCGTTAACAGTAAAAATCGATGGACTTAAGGCTACTGGCGTTAAGGAAGCAATAGTAAGAAGTGATGATCCTACATGTAAAGTATCCTACAGAAATATTACCTGCAATTTACCAAAAGATAAATGGTTTTATGGAAAATTTAAAGCAACAACTTTTTAATCAAGATTTAATATAGCATAAAAAAAAGCCCCGTTTCCGGGGCGATAGGGGGCTAATTTAAAAAGTTATTTGCATATATAATTATTGACAAGCATTTCTTTGTTTATACATTTTAAGAGAAAATAAATATATGATTTAGCTTTCCCACTTCAAATTAAGCAGCCTAAAAGAGCTATAAATTCAACTACATTTGTTTGGGTATAAATTGATAGGTGTATTATTGTGAGAATATGGCTGCAAGAATGTTAATAGTGTGTAAAACCTAAGTATATAGCTCAAATTTTAGTCCCCCAATTATGACATATAAAAAGCGTCCTTTCGTTACCGATAGGACGCTTTTAATGTATTATAAAAATATTTACGCTTTAACTATTGAGTAGTATGACCATGTGGTTTCTCCGGGTTTTCTCATAAAGATTATATTGTAGGCTCCAAGGTTCCCGAAAATCTTGTTGCTGTCAGACGCAACTACCATTATAGTACCTCTTACGACTGCAATATAAGGCTCATTGTCTTTTTTTGCATAACCGACAATACTCAAATTCATTGGAAGAACTCTTATTGAAGCAGCTCCGTTACTTTCCTTTATTGAGGATATCAGCATGGTTATATTATCAGGTAAAGTTGAATAGTTATTCTGAATATAGGCATAAGCTGTCGCTTTTATAGATTGGACTGCGCTTTCGCTTGTCAAATTGCCATCATGTTTTTCCAGATCACCAAACTCGGGATAATTACTTAAAGCAGAGGTAATTGCTGCAGAAACAGTATTTTCTTCTTTGGGAACAACAACTGTTTCATTTCTGTTTTTTATTTCTGTTGGAGTCGTTTCAGCCTTTACTTCCGTTGGTTTTGGAGTTATTTTTATTTCTGTAGGCCTGGGAGTTTGAGTCGTAACTTTGCCGCTATCGCGTTTCTCGCCAGGAGTTATGGTAGGTCTTTCATTATAATCTTTAGAGTCTTTAAAAGGAGTATCGTTAGTATCGTTTGCAGAATCTAAAATAATAGTATTACTCTTGCTATCCCAGTCTATATTATAGTTACAAATTTCTGATACGGATCGAAGCGGCAAATAAGTGCGGTTATTGTAGATTATGGGTTTGATTTCTGTACCGTCAGAATCCTTTACAGAAAAAGTTTCGCCATTAATGACTACCTTCAATGTATTGTCAATTACTGCTTTTATATATTGTTTTTTTGAATCTGATGCTCCGACCGCGACGCCAAGAAGAAAAATGAGTAAAACAGAAAGAATTGGAACAAGCTTTTTTTTCATAAAATCATTCCTCCAGATATTTATTGCTATATATTTTGCAATAAACATTTTACATCCATTTTTTATATTGCAAAATATATACCTTGATTCATAAGTTGCGAAAAGTTCAGCTTTGATAGTAAAATGCAGACGTATTAACTGCATTTTTAATGTATAATCTTTTTCGCAACTTATATAAATTAAAATCAATTAATCTTTTACATTTATCTATCACAAAATACCGTTAAAACCGTTCGTTATTTTGCTCTGCTAAATGTAGGATTAATAATGATTTTAATATAAAGGGCAGCTGTAGAGATTTTAAAGGCTTTATGAGCCCTTCTTCTACAACTTGAGCTTACCAAAATAAATATCGTATATGTTTACCATAATATTAATAGGACTCTATGCCCAAATTTTGTTCTTTGGATAAGGGCGTTTCAAAAAATTCTTTGTTCAAGTTTTGTATGATGAAAACACATTATATCAAGTTCTTGAAACGCCCAGTTGACCAGCTATTTTTATGATACTGTCTGAATAAAATAATTTGTGATTGAAAAGACTTGCTTTTTGTGGGAGAATTATAGATAAAGTCTCTATGGTTTTATAATATTGCGTAAGAGGTTGGAGGTTAATATGAATTTTACAATAGATATAAAGACAAGCCTTAATACTCAATTCATTGATATCACAAATCAAATAAGAAAAGTTGTCAGGGAAAGCGGAGTAAGCGATGGAATTTGCGTAGTGTTTGTACCTCATACAACAGCAGGTGTGACTATCAATGAGAACGCTGATGAGGATGTAAAAACCGATATCTTAAAAGTAATAAATAAGGTTATTCCATTTGATGATGGTTACAGACACATTGAAGGAAACTCAGCAGCCCATATAAAGTCAAGTTTATTTGGATTTTCCCAGCAAATAATCATTCAAAACAGTCAACTTCTTCTAGGAACCTGGCAAGGCGTTTACTTTTGTGAATTTGACGGACCAAGAAGCAGGAAGGTTCATGTTAAGATCATTGAAGGGTAATATAATAAATCTAAATTATATCCATTTGAGAGAATATAATTTATAAATACCAAAGGAAAAAATATGATAAACAAAACTTTTGAAAAAATAAAAAAGCTCTTTCTTTCTAAAGAATTTATGGTGTTTCTGGTTATTGGAGGCATATCTGCGGCTATAAATTTTATAAGCGGTTTTCTATTTCGAGAAGCATTCAGCGGTAAATATTTTTTAACTATCAGTATTTGGGTGGGTTTTACAGCAGGAAGCATTTCGAGCTTTGTACTCAATAGACTTATTACGTTTAAAGCTTTTGACCAGAAAATACTTAATCAAATTGTTAAATTTGCGATAATGCTGGTATTCTCAGGTATAATAGCATCGGCAATCGCCAATATAACAATGAAAATTTACTATTTTCTAAGTATTGATTTTATTTCGGTAAAGCAGATGGAGACTATATCAAGACTGGCTTCAATAGGGTTGACGACATTTTTTAACTACCCGGCGATTAAATTTTTCTCCTTCAGAAAAATTGAATTCAGAAAGAAGAATTCAAATGTTTGATGGGTTAATTAGGGCGTGAGGAGTTTGTTCATTGGGGGAAAGAATTGAATGAAGAAGAGCAATAGCGCTATTTCAAATAGTGAAATAAAAAATGAAACTACTGAAACAGAAAAACAGAATAATAAATTTAAGATAAATACGCCGATTTTTATTTTTCTATGGATTGCGGCTGCTGTTCTGGCATTTAATTATTCTCATGTAACTGATAATGATACCTTTTTTCATCTGTCTATAGGCAAAAATATATTGGAGCATGGATTTACAACCGTTGATCCATTTTCAATGCATAAGTTGAATTTTACATCTCAGGAATGGTTGTCAGAGGTTGTTTTTTATCTAATATATAAATTTTTCAGTTTTACGGGCTTATATATTTTTCAGATTCTTATAACAGCTTTGATTTTGTTTACAATATATAAGATTAATTGTCTGGTAAGTTGTAATAAGAAATATCTGTCCCTGTTTGTGGCAATCATATGTACATGGCTTCTTCAATACACATTCATAAGAATAAGACCTCAGATATTTACTATATTGATTTTTGCTCTGGAAATTTATGTCCTCGAATCTTATTTAAGAAGCAAGAATTTTAAAATACTCCTATGCTTGCCTGTTTTGTGTGTATTTCTTGCAAATTTCCATATTGGGGCATTTCCAATGTTTTTTGTTTTTATGCTGCCCTACCTTGCGGATACATTGTTTAAAGCGGATTTTTTCAAAATAAGAGCAGCTTATTTTAAAGGCTCGGACAATAAATTATTTAAAACGCTTCTTTTATTTTTGATTGCGTTATTGCCATTTGGGATTATAAATCCATACGGCGTAAAGAAGCTTCTCTATTTTACTTCCATGTTCAATTCCGAAATTACAAAACATGTCATGGAATGGAAAGGGCCAAACTTCAATAGTGATTTTGGCATAATAATAAGTTTAACCCTCATAATATGTTCTGCGCTTATTATTTACCGGCTTATTCTTACCAAAAAGCTATTCACATTAAAGTCCCTGCTTTTGTTTATTGGATTGACAATAATGACAATGTTTGCTATCAGATTTTATTCCTATTACATTACATTCTTTGGCGTAGCACTTTTGGAAAAAATTGAGCCCTCTGCCCAAAATGTTTTAGCTAAGACAAAGAATAAGAAAAAAATAGATAGTTCAACATTTGGGGATAGAGTAAGGATGGTTATTGAGTCAAAGCCGGCCGCAGGAGTATTAGTTATATTGGTAATAGCTGTACCTGTTGTAAAAACGCTTCTTGGCTCATGGGAAATAACCCATTATGGTTATTATCCTGTAAAAGCTGCTGAATATATTAAAAAAAATACTGACTACAAAAATATCCGTTTGTTCAATAACTATGATGATGGAGGATATTTGATGTTTAATGGGATTAAGGTGTTTGTGGATTCAAGGGCCGACTTGTACACATCCCAATTTAATCCCGGGTGTACAGTATTAAGTGATTTTGCTGATATTATCAGTGATCCGGAAAATTACGATGCTTTATTTAAAAAGTATGATTTCCAGTATATTTTGGTAAGTACTGAAATGAACTACGATACATGTTTAAGTCTTAAGGAGGACAAAAACTACGAGTTAGTGTCAGAGGAAGAAGTTTCAAATGGTGTGTCGTATTTCCTGTATAAGAGATTAGGGAACAGATAGTTTATATATAAAAAACGCTATTAATCTCACATTTGACTTAAGTAAAATAACGAACGCTTTAACGGTGTTTTGTGATAGGCAAATGTAATAATCAGCTATAAAGGTTAGGAGTGATATTTTGGAAAGCTTCTTAAGTTTGGCTTCATCAAGAAGAAGTGTCAGAAAATATAAGGAAGCTGACGTGTCAAATGAAGATCTGCAGTATTTTATAAGAGCGGCAATGACTGCGCCTAGCGGCTGTAACAGTCAATGCTGGAGGTTTGTTGCCATCAGAAATAAGGATATAATAAGAAAAATTGAACTGGCTGTAGTTGATAAGATGATGAGCATATTAGGCGCCGAAAATAAAGATTATCCTTCTCAATATATTGAATCCAAAAGGAAGATGGCTACTTTTTTTACAAAGGCTCCAGTGGTAATGGCAGTATTTATGACTGAAGCGGAGTATTATGATCATGTCCTTATTTCAGAACTGCAAAGTCAAGGGCTCGATAAAGAAGGCATAATGAAGTTGTTTGCTAACTACGATTTGTTATCAATCGGAGCGGCGATTCAGAATCTGCTATTAGCTGTACAGGAAAAGGGTTATGGAGCGTGTTGGATGAATGAACCCGCCGTTGCGGGAACCGACATAAATAAAATATTAAATATTCCCGAAAATCAAAGGTTTATAAGCCTTATTCCAATAGGCTTGCCGAATTATTCTCCAAGAGAAAAGAAACTAAAACCCATTGAATCTATTTTTACTATAATATAAATAAAGAGTTACTGATATATTTCAATGACTTATGTTATATATTCCTTAGTATAATAACTTTAATTTCGCAGATACTAAACAGGATGAAATATAAATCTAAATTGAACAGAGTTATATTTCTTTTTTTTCATTATACCTAAATTAGAAAATAGGAGGATATATTATTATGTACAACATGTATTATGAAAATGGTGTAATAATTGCGCCAAATGTGTTGGTAAAAGGTGATAATGCCTCTGTTATTTACAAAGGAATATTAAGTAATTCCGGAGCTGGATCGGTTTATATGCATGTAGGATATGGCGATAAATGGGAAAATACAAAAGACTTAAAGATGAGAAAATCCGATGAAGGATTTGAAGCTGATATAGAGATTGCGAGTGATCAACCTATTAAATTCGCGTTCAAAGACTGCGCGAATAACTGGGATAACAACAGCGGCAGAAACTATACTTTTGAAGTTCAGTCAAGACTTTAATCAGTTTAAAAAAATAAGAGCTGGCATAAGCCGGCTCTTATTTTTTTATTAATGATGTGGGAAAGTTGAGTTAATATTCTTTAACCTTAGCAATTACTTAAGCTTAAAAACTACTTTATCGTCCTCCAAATAACAGTTGCTGCCAAGTTTTTTACAAAGTTCATCTTCCCTTAAAAGCATTTCATTTGCTCCATCGCCTTTCTGAGGCGCTACCTGTATTTTGTTTATTGTTTTTACAGGGGTTAACGAAAAATTTATAAGTTTGTTTTTGTTAAATCCCATGTTAAGTATAAAGGACTCCTGGTTTTCGGGATCATTCTGGTCAAATATGAAATTTCCCATGCTGTAGACAATAGGTTTTCCGTTATAGATTTCAATGCCCTGGAACTGGTGTGGATGATGGCCAAGAATCAAGTCGGCTCCAGCGTCTAAAAGAGTATGAGCGAACTGGACTTGCTCAGGTAATATATCAAAACTTTCTTCTTTGCCCCAATGAAGGGATACTATGAGTAAATCAACACCGCTTTTATTATTTTTAATATCATCCATAATATATTTCAGTTCCCGCGGCGCCACACCGCTATTATTGCTTCCTGCCTTGAACCTGATATAGGGATTGCCCCGATATAGAATATCTGACATATCTGTATATGAGAGCAGTCCTATTTTAAGGTTGTTCTTTTCAATAATCGCCATTTTACGAGCTTCATCGAGGTTCTTTCCTGCGCCTGCATGAGCGATTCCATTCTTGTTCAGTAAGTTAATAGTATCGATAAGTCCTTTATCATAATAATCCATAATGTGGTTATTTGCCAGGTTCAGCAGGTTAAAGCCTGCATCCTTGATACCCTCAAAGGCTTTGCTGCTGTTCTTTAATACTATTTTTCCTCTTTCATCCAGGCTTTTGTTACTGTTAGTTATGGACTCTTCAAGGTTGCCAAAGATAACATCGCCTTGCTTTAATATGGGCTTAACCTTTTCAAAAGGGTAAAGATAGCCCTTTTTCTGCTTTTCAAGCCTGGCGCCTACGCCTCTTCCTAAAAGTATATCTCCTACAGCAATTATCTTCAGATCTTCTTTCAAAACTTCGGGAGTTGCTGTACTGAGTATGAATGTTGGACTATTGCTAGCTTTTGGAGTTGGGTTGCAAGTGCTTGTGGAGGTCTGTCTTGAAGTTGAGGCGCTGTTTTTTGACGGAGTTGGGCTATAAAGCTTGTTTACTTTAGAAAACCCGCTTTGTATTAATGATATAGTCTGGTTGGCATCCTTCTTAAAAGCGGCTTTATAAGTTAGAAAACCTGCTGCGGATATAAGAGAACAGATTAATAGAATTAAACATATTTTGAGTTTCATAATTATATATACCTTTCAATTTAACCTGCAAATTATTGATACTTGTTTAAATTATATCGGATAAAATCAAGCGCTGTCTTTTATAATCGTATAATTTTATTTATCCTTTTTTGGTGTAAAAGATAATATCATACATTATAACCAAATACAATATTTCCCATATGGCTATAAGGGCGTTTCATAAAATTCCTTGTTCAAGTTTATATGACGAAAACCCATTATATTAAGTTTTTGAAACGCCCAGTTGCTAAGTTTCTTTTGATACTATATAAAAAGCAATTAATCTTTTACATTTACCTATCACAAAATAACGTTAAAGCGTTCGTTATTTTGCTCCGTCAAGTGTAAGATTAATAGTGCTTTT
>JAUZPS010000214.1 GCA_030705945.1 Bacillota bacterium | reverse complement strand
ATGGTTTCCAATAGCATGAAGAACTATCGTTGTAAGCCTTGACCAATGTCCATCCATCTGCGTCTTTCCCCCATACTTGAATCAGAAGACTGCCTGTATAAGAGGGATTTGGATCGGTGGAAATCCTTAATGTCAGAGGATTAGAATCTTCCTGACTGATGTTAATGCTTGTAGTAGGCTTCACAAATGGATTTCCCGGAGTCGGGGTTGGCTCGTCTACTACATCTTTTAATCTGTTTGTATACTCAGCATTCTGATAATCTTCCGGAGCTGTTTTAGCTGCCGTTGCTATGCTCGAAAAACACATACTTCCAATAAAGGTAATTATTAACACCAGAACTGCAAACCTCTTCATTTCTTTTACCCTCCTGAAATAAATTTTAATTTTCTTTATAAAATTATTACTTTTTAAATTTCTTTTTATATTTCTTTCTAAATTTCTTTTTAAAATAAAAAAACTAAAAAAAAGTAAAATAAGAACTTTCTAAGATGTGCTAAATGGAAACAAATTACTTAAAATTTTGTTATTCAACATTATATTACATAAACTTTTAAAAATCAACAAAAAAAATCATTCATTTTAAATATTTACATAATAATTGGTCAATATTTATTTAATTAAAATATTATAAAACCATTGAATAAAATAATCAAATATGGTGAAATTACATTATACAAATGAAAGGAAACATTTTAATGATGATTAAAAATAAAAATAAGTTTTTGTTTTACCTGTTGATTATCCCAATTTATCTTTTATGCATATATATGTTTTCTCAGCAAACCGGCGACGCTTCAAACCACATATCCAAAGGCATATTAAGATCTTTTGCCGAATTTCTTAATAAGTATGTCGGGCTTGGATTAAATGACAACTCCAGCTTTGATACGCTAAACCTTATTTTCAGGAAGCTTCTTCATTTCTCAGAATATTTCTTTTTAGCTGTTCTGCTTTATGGTATGTTAAAATTATTTTCTGTCAGCTCTAGCGTTAGATTTTTCCTTACTTTTTCTATAGCTGTTTTGTATTCAGCTTCAGATGAAATTCATCAGATTTTTGTTCCAAAAAGAACTGCAAGAATTACTGATGTTTTTATTGATTCGACAGGTATTTTGCTGGGCGCTGTTTTAATGTATTATTTTGAAAAACGCAAATCTGCCAGACAGGCATAAATTTATGTTTCAATTACAGTCAAATTATAAATTTTTTAATAAATTATGTCAATTTATTGATTTGTTGTTACATTAAATATATAATATAGACAAAAATATATAAAAATAATACAATTATTTGTTCTTTTTTTTTGGGGAGGCACGTATGAAAATAATAATACTCGCAGGCGGCGGAGGCACGCGTTTATATCCGTTGTCTAGGTCCAATTATCCAAAACAGTTTCTAAATATTGACTCAGATATGTCATTATTGGGTAATACAATTAACAGATATATGCGCATAGTACAGCCCAAGGACATTCTCATAGTCTCAAACAAAAAATACATATATCACGTTCAGGAAGAGCTTAATAAATGTGGAGCCAAGGACGCTCAAATAATTTCAGAGCCCTGCGCCCGCAACACTGCTCCTGCTATCGCATTAGCTGTCAGATATTGTATAGATAAACTTTCAGTTGACGAAAAAGAACAGTTTTTTGTAGCTCCTGCAGACCACATTATAACCCCTGAAGATTCCTTTGCCCGAAAGGTTCTGCAGTGCTTCGAATACACTCTTGACAATAAAATAGTCACTTTGGGCGTCAAGCCTGATAAGCCTGAAACAGGCTATGGTTATATAAAAGCGGCCCAAAAGTATAAAGAGGGTTTTATTGTTGACAAATTCGTCGAAAAGCCTGACCTTGATACTGCCAAACAGTATCTCAAAGATGGAAACTACTACTGGAATGGCGGAATGTATTCCTTCAACTTAATTACCTTCTTTGATGAATTAAAATTGCATCATCCTCAGCTTTATGATTATCTCTCAACAAAGAAATACGAACGTTTTGTTGATGACTTCGATAAGCTCAAATCAATATCAATAGATTACGCCATAGCTGAAAAGTCGTCAAATATTGTTACTGTCCCCCTTGATGTATATTGGAATGATGTTGGTTCATGGGACTCTCTCTATGATTACATGGACAAAGACTCACAAGGCAATGTTCAACTGGGGGATTGCAAAACTATCGATTGCAGAAATTCATTGCTGATGTCCAATAATAGATTGGTTGCTGCCGTTGGGCTTGAAAATACTATAGTAATAGAGACCGACGATGTTATAATGGTCGCAAAGAAGGGTGAATCCCAAAGGGTTAAAGAAGTTTATGAGTCGCTGAAAAACAGGACCGAAGCGCATGAGCACACCACTAACCATAGACCTTGGGGCTACTACACCATACTTTCCGAGTCTGACAAGTACAAAGTCAAACAAATAACGGTAAATCCCGGTCAATCCTTAAGTTTGCAGCTTCACAACCACCGCAGCGAGCATTGGGTCGTAACAAGCGGACAAGCTACAGTTATTATCGGGTGCGATGATGAAAGAACCATACATAAAAATGAAAGTATATATGTTCCAAAGGGAACAAGACATAGGTTAATGAATAAAAGCGTTGAGGTGCTGGAAATTATTGAAGTTCAGAACGGAGATTATGTCGGTGAAGATGATATAGTAAGGTTTGACGATGTATATGGAAGATCGGTATCCGCCTGATTTAATTTAAACGCAAATCAGTTTTGACATTAACTATATAAAAAGCACTATTAATCTTACATTTGCCTATCGCAAAATAACGAACGCTTTAACGTTATTTTGCGATAGGCAAATGTAAAAGATTAATTGCTTTTTATATAAAAACAACATCCTGCTTACAATACAGGATGTTGTTTTTTGATATTTCATACATATCAGCCGCGTAGCGGTATTTTTATTGTCAACCTTTATTATATCGTGTAGCTATACCCAAACTTTACAGCAAGTTTCATTATATCCGCCATGTTGATTACTCCATCGCCATTTAAATCGCATTTCGGATTGAAGGCCGCGTCTTTGCTGGTTGAACCAAAAGATAAAGCTATAATCATTACATCTGCCATATTAACCGACCCATTCTGATCAATATCCTCAATCAGCCTTATATCTGTCGGTTTATTTGTAATACTTGGAGTGGGAGACGGAGCTTCATTATTGTATGTGTCCATGAAATAGGTAATCCATGCCAGCGAAGCATTCAAACTAACTTTTACTTCATTTGTTGCCCAAGCATCTGAGCTGTCAATAAAACATGCCTGAGCCGGCATGTACTTCAAACCGCTAGATGCCCATGGATCCTGATTTCCAGAGTTTGGTCCGCTTGAAAGGAAGCCATGCGGAACTGGAGGAAACGCCGGATCAATCTTGGGGCAGAAAAAATGGTGGTTTGGATAGTAGTAAGGGTTTTCGCCATAACCAGATACATAAGACTTAACTATAGCATTACGCCCTAAAATATAATCCATTGATTTTATCATTCCGTTATAGTACTTGACATCTTTGCTTAAATCATATGCGTAAGCCATAAGAATCGCATTGTTTACAACATAGGTGTTGGAAGAATAAGGATAGCCGCTTATTATTTCAGACTGACCATTATACTCATAAACAAATGTTGATTCGGCAAGGGGTATCTCATAACCTTCTTTGCTTTGTATAAGCATAAAAGTGTCCGCCGCGTTTTTAATGCTTTCAATGGCGCTTGGAAATTCCTGAGCCTTGTTAAGCGCAAGCGTGAGAGTTCCTAATCCTGATGTTGAACACCAGTTGAAACAGCCCTGATATCCAGCCTCTTCACCTGTCAAAGTCTGAGGCATTTGCAGACTATATTTATAAGCTTTCAAATCTGCAAGATAATCCGCTCTTCCTGTTGTTACATAAAGCTCGCAGGCAGCCCAATAAAAATCATCCTCAACATAATCATCTCCATATGTCACGCTGCCTGAATCCTGTCCATAAGGCGCAAAGACTGAAGGGTTTGCTAACGCGGCTGCATAGGCTGTTTGAGCCGCATTAAGGCATCTTGCTGAAAAAGCCGGATCAATGTCTTTCCATATTCGCGCGGCTTGAGCAGCGCATGCGGCAAGATTGAGGGTTGCGGCAGTTGACGGGGGATAGTATAAACGTTTTTCCGTATCCTGGTCAGGACGCGTCGCCAATGGGATCCATTTATTATCAGCGATTTTATGCGCAACCATACCGCCTCTTTCATAACCGGAAGGAATCTGCAGCTTAAGCATCCATTCCATTTCCCAGCGGGTTTCGTCAAGCAAATCATTAATCCCGTTTCCGCTTTCCGGTATATTTAACTTGTTATCGCCAAAGATGGCTTCTTTTCCATTTATCATTGAATGTTCGTACTCGTTCTGCAAAGTCCACAGCGCGATACCGCCGTCAACCGCATATTTATTATAATCGCCTCCATCATACCATCCGCCTGTACCGTCAATGCTCGCAGGTCCGTTATAGAGTGTTCCGGCGACTAGATCTGCTGTATCATTCGGATGACCGGCGGGCCTTGACCATTTGCTCTCAACGGAGTATGGAAGTTTTATCTCAATTCCGCTGCGTTCATGGTAAAAATATTTTAACGCGTCATATTTCATCTGCGTATACATATTAGTACCTATGTCAAATGGATAACTTACAGCGCTTCCGCTAAATAGCTGGTAATCCTTGCCTGGCTCGGTATAACTTGAGAAGTCTATTATCTGTACATTTTCTCCGGATGCGTGATCCTTGCCATAATTTATACAAGTGCCACTTGCAACTACTGTACCTTGATTGTTTTTCAACTCCCATTTCTGAGTGGCGCTTCCATAATTATATTTCAAAGTAGCCCTCTTTACTGCATTTGGAAAATATCCGAGCTGGTTTACTCGAATGTCTCTTATTGGAGTCGGCGTCGGCGTTGGAGTAGGAGTAAACTCAGGATCAGTCAGAGACATAGATATGAACTGTATTTCATATGGAAGGGACCCGGCTAACTCTCCTCCGAGGTAAAAAGCAAACTCGGCAGTTATGCTGTCCTTGCTTGCAGTAAATGTTTGATTTACCTTCAGGACCTGATTTGCTGTTAAAGTAAAAGGGGTCTGGTTGTTATTCCATGCTTCCCACCCCGTATTACTCTGATCGCCGATCTTTGCGTAGATTTTGCAATTCTGGTTCGCTGTTAATGAAAAAGCTACATTATACGTATGGCCTGCAGTCAGTGATATTTCCCTGTGACAAACCTTGACATCCCACATATTAGTTCCTTTATAATCCATATGTACTACAAATTTGTTATCCTTGAAATAAGTATATGTATTTTTTTCATCGCTTTCGATTACCTGCCATGGTAGACTTATCCCACTTGTAAAATCAGTCGTCTTGAGAAGTTCTCCCGCGCTGCATGTCATTCTGGCTGCCGCAACTATAAATATAAGCATAGCAATTAAAGTCAATTTTTTCGGCATCCCTGATCCCCCCTTGTTTAATAAATAAAGTTAATTTGACAACAATTTCATATTATTTCCGATTTATTTATACTATATATTAAATCTTATATTATTTAGCAGTTTATGTCAAACATGATTAACGCAATAGTTTCATTATTTTATATAAAAAGCTGCATCGCTTCTTATTTCTTATTTGAGTTGGTAATACCTGCTAATAATATACTACTAAACACCTATTGTCTTATTGAGAATAAAAGCCGATAGATTTTTTAAATTTATTAACATAAAATTATATTATTGGCATTAAATTTTTAATGATTTCTTTATCTTTACCTACTTTAAATTCATATATATGTAATATATATTAGGATAATTATTAATCTTACATATACAGATAACCAAATGTAAAATCTTTTTTAAGACTATATTAAACTCACTATTAATCTCACATTTAACAGAGCAAAATAACAAATTTTTTTACAATTCTACCAACCAATTCTGTTCTACCGTCACGTCGACAGGAGGTATAATTATGTCAGATTTTATTAAAAATCATCTTATTCCAGTATTTCTATCATTATTGATTATCCTATCCTTCCCTACTTCATTTGCGGCTGATTCAACAATCACCTTTACGCCTCAGGAAATTCAGGACGTTCTTTACAATCCATATATGGGTTGGGTTCCCTGGGCTCATACCGGCAACAATTATTCAAAGCAGCCCTTCAAGCTTGTTCTCGCTTCAATCACATGGAGAGAACTCGAACCTGTTAAAGGCAATTATGACTTTGCAGGGGTTGAAACTAAAAATCAATTTGATTATTGGAAATCAAAAGGCGTAAAAATTATACTGCAGTTTAATATGGATTACCCTGACAGCGTAAAACATATGGATATCCCTGATTGGCTCTATGAAGAGATCGGTCATGACGGAACATGGTACAATTACCAGAATGAGAATACAAAAATGGGCTTTAGCCCCAATTATAAAAATCCGACGCTCATCGCTTACCATAAGAAACTCATTGAGGCCTTTGCAGCGCGTTATAATAACGATCCCCGCGTATTCATGATTTTAGTAGGCAGCTGCGGTCACTGGGGAGAATGGCATACGACCTACATTGCGAATACTACTCCCCAACCGGCAGGAATTTTCCCTCCTATCGAATATTCAAATCAATACGCTCAGCACTATGCCGATTATTTTACCAATAAACCCTTAGCCATGCGTTATCCCGCGCAAGTTGCCAAAGACAATAAGATGGGCTTGTTTAATAACTGTTTCGGTGATTATGACCAAACCCAAAGATGGTTCCTGAACTGGATTACTGACGGTCACCAGGATTCCTACAACCCAGGATACACTCATCCGTCTATGCCTGAATTCTGGTTAAATGCGCCTGCAGGCGGAGAATTTGGCTACTACCCCGGCACAAAGTTCTTAGAAACCTCTGCAATGCCTGAAACCTTGAGACAACTTAAAGAAAACCACATCAGCTGGCTTGGTCCTTGCTGTCCGGTTCACTTAAACGTCGGCGATCCCCTTCAACCCAGCATTGATAAAGTTATGACGTCAATGGGGTACAGGTTCGTAATTAACAGCGTTTCACATCAGCAAACCGTTGAGGCAGGTTCAAACCTCCCTATTACAATTAACTTGACCAACAAAGGCGTAGCTCCATTTTACTTCAACTGGCCTCTCGAATTATCCATTTCTGATAATACCGGAAACATTGTTGCAAAATTAAATACAACCGAGGATATCCGGACCTGGATGCCTGGCGCCAAAACCTTTGAAAGCAGTTTACCCTTGCCCTCCAATCTGCCTCAAGGCAGTTATACTGTTTGCGCAGCCATAATTGACCCGGAAACGGGTAAGCCGGGAATAGACCTTGCAATCGCAGGAAAAAGAGATGATGGCAGATACCCGTTAAGCCAGATTGAAGTTAAAAATACTCTTACCTCAAATTTACCAACTGACACGACAACTCCTTCTGCCGATCAAACTGTTACTTCTTCGCCGGAATTGACCCAGACCCCACCAGCCTTTAGTCCAACTTATAATTTTACTCCAACTTTGACTTGTACTCCAACTTCGACTTGCACTTCAACTTGTACTTGTACTCCAACTTCGACCTGTACTCCAACTTCGACCTGTACTCCAACTTCGACCTGTACTCCAACTTCGACTTGTACTCCAACTGCATCAGCAGTCATTCCAACTCCTGCTCCTGCTATCCAAACCCCTGTAAAATATGAGGCTGAAAATGCAATCCTGACAGGCAACGCTCATATTGCGACAGATCATACCGGATATT
>JAUZPS010000213.1 GCA_030705945.1 Bacillota bacterium | reverse complement strand
GAAGTTTCTAATGGCGAGGTAAGTCTTGTAGTTACGGTTGATTTTGGACCTCGAATAATTCGCTATGGATTTGTAGATGGTAAAAATGAATTATGTGAAAACTCAGATGTAACGTTAGATTCCCAATATGGCGAATGGAAATTAAAGGGAGGCCATAGATTATGGCATAGTCCTGAAAGTTTGCCAAGGACTTATATAGCTGATAATAAGCCTGTTAGATTTGAGATAATTGAGAATGGTGTAAGAGTTACCCAGGAAATAGAACCTTGGGTTCAGATTCAAAAACAGTTGGAAATTACATTAGAACCAGATAGCAATAAAGCTCAAATAATTGAGAAATTGACTAATCTCAATGCATGGCCTGTAGAGCTTGCTGTATGGAGCTTAACTGTAATGGCTCCGGGTGGTAAAGAAATAATTCCTCTGTCTAAAAAAGCCACAGGGTTGTTGCCAAACAGATCAATTGTCCTTTGGCCATATGCAAGAATAAATGATGAAAGAGTTACTTGGCTTGATCAATATGTATTATTGGATATCAAACCTGCTAAGGATGAAGCCTTTAAAATTGGAACTAATAACGAAGACGGCTGGGCAGCTTATTTAAATGAAAAGAACCTATTTATAAAGAAATATAAACATGAAGATGGTAAGTCATATCCTGACTCAGGGTCATCCTACGAAACATATACAAACGGTAATATGGCTGAGATGGAAATATTAAGTCCATTGGAGAAATTAGAACCAGGATCAGCTGCAACACTAACAGAAACATGGGAGCTGAAAAAAGATGTCTCTGTTAATAAGTTAAGTGAAGAAAATATAGAACAGTTTGTTAAGGATTACATTTTATGATTTAGGTAGTATCAAAAAAATAACTGGCCAACTGGTCGTTTCAAAAACTTGATATAATGGGTTATCAGAGTATAAACTTGAACAAGGAATTTTTTGAAACGTACTTATATAAAATCATGATGGCTTACTTATATTAGTATAGGATAATATAGATAATGTGATGAAGAATTAAAAATATCAATTCTTCCATATTAGAGTACGCTATCTATAAAGATAATAAAATATTTAAGATAATATATTAATTTATAAGTTATTTTTATAAAAAATAATTAGCCAGCATGGAGACGTTGATATTTTGCGTTGCTTATGCTGGTTTTGTTATGTCGTTTTCCAGATAAGTTGCGAAAAAGATTTTACATTAAAAATGCGGTTAATACGTCTGCATTTTACTATCAAAGCTGAACTTTTCGCAACTTATGAATCAAGGTATATATTTTGCAATATAAGCGAAACATAAAATATTTGGATATTAATAATAAAAATATTTTAGCAATTCATTTTTCTCTAAAGCTTTACTAATACATTTACTCTTAATAAAAAAATATATATAATTAAATTAGAATTGTAAAATGAATTGTGACAACTAAAGCAACATTTAAACCTCTATATGATTAGCTCATTTTTTAAAGTTTTAGTGATAAAATGATGATTAATTAAAGGTTTAGATGATTTATAAATTATTAATATACAAAAAAGTATCTAAGGAGGTTTTTGGATGAATAAAAGTATTAAAGTTGTACTAATAGTAGTGTTAGTAAGTGTTCTAAGCCTTAGCGCTCTAACAAGTACAAGTTATTCTGCCAGTAGTATTGGAATACCATGGATGAATGGCGCAAATTACTGGCCGTTAGGAGTAAACTATGCGTGGGAAACATGGGGAAATGATTTTTCCGACAATGGATGGGCTTCTCATCTTGAGGTACTTAAGTCAAAGCTTGATGATATGAAAGCTCAAGGATCAAATGCCGTTAGGTGGTGGATGTTTTGTGACTCCTATGCCGCCCCGCTTTTTTCAAGTTCCGATGAGTCAGGTCTATGTACCGGTCTTCCGCCTAAATGGATAGATCATATGGTAGAAATTACTGACTATGCAAAGTCAAAAAATATGAAAATATACTGGACTATAACAAGTTTTGATGTTGCCAAAAATGGAAGGGCTTGGGATCATGACAGCATTATCGATAATTCTACGGTGCGTAAGAGTTTCATCGATAACTGCGTTAAACCTATTGCGCAAGCATTAGGAAATAATGAAGGCGTAATGGGATGGGATGTTTGCAATGAACCTGAATGGATGATAAGCAAAGCTGATGGCGGTGAACCAAATGCTGAACTTGAAACATTTTCTTTAGCTACAGTAAGAACTTTTGTTAAGGAAGTAACAACTTGTTTACATACATATGCAAAACAACCTGTAAGTATAGGTAGCGCCAGCATGAAGTGGATAGGCGCTCAATATAATTTCTGGCAAGGACTTGGTTTGGATTTTTATGATTTCCATTGGTATGATTGGGCGACTCCATACTTTAATCCAATGACAAAAACTGCAGCTTCATTAGGATTGGATAAGCCCATCATGATTGGTGAAATGATGCCGGATGTACAAGGTTCATCCCTAAAAACAAATCATCAGACTGTGTTGGAAGCCATACTTAAAAACGGATATTGTGGCTATCTAATGTGGTCATGGACCGATACCAGCGGATATAACTGTGTAGGAAAAACAAAGCCTGACTATGCGAATTTTAAAGCAGCTCACCCCGAGCTTAACTTTATTGTAAGCTCTGTATCACCCTCTCCTACATCAACTCCAACCAATACAAGCCAGGGAGTTAAAGAGGATATCAATAAGGATGGGGTAGTTAATATGGCTGATGTAATAAAAATTGCAAATGTATTTAATAGCGTCCGCGGTGAATCTAAATATGACGCAAACTGTGATTTGAACGACGACGGAGCAATCAATATGTCGGATGTTATCAAAATCGCGGCAAAATTTAATCAAACTGTTTAGTTAAATAATATACAACTATAAAGCTATAAAACTAGTACTATTCTTTACGCTAAACAGCCGAATAAGGGCTCTTCACGGTCGCTTGGGCGAGCAATGAAGCATAGAGATATACAACAAAGCGAACCTATATAAACTTTACATTTTTATATAAAAAAATGACCTTTAAAAGACTATAAAACCAGCTCTTAAAGCAAAAAGCATAGCAACTTTAGAGCTGGTTTTTAAAATAACTATAATAACTAATTACCAAATTTTATCTGAAGCATAATGTTTTCTAGGCATTACTAGCCATGCGACGAAATAAAATAATATAGAAAAACCTGCAAATAGTGTTAACAATGCCCATATTATTCTTATTACAGTCGAGTCTATTTCAAGATATTCTGCAATACCTCCACACACGCCAGTAAGTTTTTTATCAGTATCAGAAAGATATAATTTTTTTGCCATATTAGTCGAGCCTCCAAATATTTATTTAAATTTCATTTTATATTAAAGAATACGAAAATTATTAAAGTTTGTCTGATTAAATTTCATGTATTTTTATAAATTAATCAATTATTTTTATCAATATATTAAATCTATGTGAAATTTTAAAGTAAAGACTGCTTATAAATTTCCGCCAATAATTGCTTATTAGTTTTTATAAAGATATAATATATTTTATAAAAAATTACATACGGAGAAAAATAACTTCGAAGGAAAATAGATACGCTTTAGGTAGTATCAAAAAATAAACTGGTCAACTGGGAGTTTCAAAAACTTGATATAATGGGTTTTCATCATACAAAACTTGAACAAGGAATTTTTTGAAACTCCCTTATAGATATCAGACTATAAACATGATCAGCCAGGCAGAATTAAGTGATCAGTCTAAAGATATCACCACTTGGCTACGGGTTACATGTAAGATTATTTTATCTAAAGCTAAAATTAATAATATAAAAACATGAGAGGTTTATTAATATGGGGAGATATGACGATTTATTGTATCAATTGATTAAAAACGGTTTAAGGAATTCATTTCAAAAAGTTTTTAAAAGAGAAATTGATGAACTTATAATGAAGCATCCCGGAGTTCCGACAGACTATATAGAATTTCTTGAGGAGATTGGGTATGGAGATATTGGAGAAGAATACTTTATGCTTTATGGATCTTTGGTGGATGCTGAGGTAATTTACGGAAAATCAAAATGTGATGGATTAAAGGATATTGTTTTTCTTGGCGATTATTATAATGGACATAGTATTGGTTTTTCAAAAAAGGGTGAATGGGAAATGGTTGAGGTTGATAATAATCAGGATATAACGTTCTTAAATATTACTTTTGAAGGGTTTATAAAAAATAAATTGGATGAATATTTGGGGATGAGGTATTTTAGATGAGGAAGATATTGTTGATTTTGACAGTCATAATACTGTCATTTACCGCCACGGGCTGTACTGACAGCATTAGAGCAAATTCATACAGGCTTAAGGGAGATAGCTTCTATGAAAAAGGTGATTATAACAATGCGCTAAAAAACTATGATAAGGCGCTGAGCATCAGCGAAAACAAGCCAAGCGCGTTAGCAGGCAAAGCTAGAACTTTAGAAAAGTTAGGTAAATATGAAGAAGCTGTCAAAGTATGCGATAAAGCATTAGGTATAAATTCAGAGTTAGCTGATGTTTATGACACTAAAGGGAGCGCGTTAGCTGATCTGAAAAAATATGAGGACGCCTTAGATAACTATGAAAAAGCATATAAGCTTGACCCTGACAATTCTGCATATATAAATAATCTTTCCTATATTATGATTTTGCTTGAGAGGTATGAAGAGGCTTTAAAATATAGCGATAAAGCAATCGAAAAGAATCCTGAGCTTTCCATGGCGTATTTAAATAAGGGTTCGGCTCTAGGAGGGCTTGGAAAGGAAGATGAGGCTTTAAAATTTTACGATAAAGCGATAGAGCGCGATAACAGAAATGTTAAGGCTTATATATACAAGGGAGAAATTTTAGAACAGAAGGGAAAAGATAAGGAAGCCATCGAATGCTTTGATAAAGCGTTAAGCATAGATAACGGTAATATTGACGCTTTATCCGATAAGGGCGATGCATTAAGCAATATGGAAAAATATGAAGATTCTATCAAGTGCTTTGACGATTTAATAAAAATTGCTCCTAAAAATCCAGATAATTATATTTTCAAAGGCAGAGCGTTGTATTATCTGAGGAATTATAAGGAGTCTGAAGAATTTCTCGATAAGGCGCTGGCTATAGATGCGAAGTCCTCTTATGCTAGTCTTTGGAAGGCTAAAATCCTTATCAAGAATGAGGAATATGATAAAGCTGAGGAATTATGCAAAAAGGTTATTGAAAACGATAATTCTAACTCCTTTGCATATGACGTGAAAGGGTGCATTTACCTTAACCAGAGCAAGTATAAAGAGGCAATTGACATGTTTAATAAAGCTATTTTGATTGAGCCGGATTATGAGGATGCTATCGTTGATAAAATCAGTACATATTTTTATATGAAAAATTATGATACATGTATAAGCTTATCTAAAGAAAGCCTTAAGAAGTTTCCTAATAATATAGATATTTTATGGTTTGTAGGCGATAGTTTCTCCTACAGCAATATGCATAAAGAGGCTATAAATTACTATAAGAAAATAATCGATATAAACCCTGATTATGACCAGGTCTTAGCGTTGTTGGCATGCGAGTACTACCTTTTGCAGGACTATAAAAATTCTGAGGACTTTAATAACAAAGCCCTTAAAATCAATAAATTAAATAAGACAGCAGCAAGCCTCAAAGCGGAGCTTGAAAGAAAGAAGCTTCCCGAAAGCAGACAGATTGCTGATTTTGTAAAAGAAAACTATCTTTATTTTGATAAAGTAAAGGATTATGATAAAAAAGCAAAAAGTTTCACATCAAAAAAAGATATAAGCGTGAAGGATATAAACGCTTTTATTAACTCAATCAAGCAGAAGAATGATATTTTTACATTTGTGATATCAGGCAAGGAATATGACATGCTAACCGATTATGAAAGTTCAAACCAAATTGTTTCAAAGACCATTAATAAGGACATTATTTACGTAGGTATCAGCTCATTTACAGCAAATACTTCCCATGAATTTAAAAAGGTCATTGATAAAATAGATAAACCCCAAGATAAAAATTTAATTATTGATCTAAGAGATAACGGAGGAGGATTAACCAAAGCCTCGAATGAAATACTTGATTTTCTTCTGCCTGCTTGTACAACAAGTTATCTCATATATCGTGATGGCTATATTGACTCTTATTATTCCGATGAGAATCTTGTTAAGTTCAAAAGAATATTTATTTTTACAAACGAGCATTCAGCGAGCAGCTCGGAGTTACTTTCATTAGGGCTAAAAAAATATCTGCCCAATGTAACTATTATCGGGAGACCAACGTTTGGAAAAGGCGTTGGACAGACCGTGTACGAGAATAAATCTAAAAAGTATATGATTTACCTTGTAGCATTTTATTGGAATATCAAAGAAAAAAATATTATGGGCGAAAGAATAAACCCAGATATAAGGGTTTCAGGCAATAAGGTTGAGAATTTTATTAAAGTAGTTGAGAAACAGGTATCCAAAAAATAAAAAAAATACTATGAAGCAATTAGTTTTACTGCTTCATAGTATTTTTTAAATTCCGCTAAATATTTATACGTTTCTTTTCCGTAAGTATCTTTATACTGAACAAGTCCAATCTCCGGCATCCTTATATCCAATCCAAGTCTGTTTGCAAAAGCCGACACAAAGGGAATCTGTCCTTCATATCCGTTATATTCCGCAAATATTTCTTCTATCTGGGATTCATCCTGTGTATTAATATCAAAATTTTTAATATATGCTCTACACTTTAGAGCTTCAGCCGCAAACATTACATTCAATGACGTATCTTCAATCATTGTGGCAAGCTCAGCATCTGTGAAATTAGTATACTTTGGCTGACATTTTTCTGTTTTTGCAATAACTTCATCATTAAAACGGGCGCCTGCTACACTTATCTGAGATATGCCCAAGGTTTTTCCCAACTTACCGTCAGTATACTTATCAAATACATCATAGCAAATTGTTTCTCTAAAGAGAATAGAAGCTATCATTTCCTTTGGGACGCCTTCATTTAAGCTGTCCATATCATTATCAAGGTTATCTATGATTAAATCTACTGCATCCTCAACTGAATACGTATTTGTAATTCCACTTCCTATTCCTTGACTTAAAGAAATTTCCAAAAGATTTTTACACAGATTTTTCTTAAGTTCTTGTTTTAAAACAAAATTCATAGCATCTTTCGGTAATGTGTTAAGGATTTTAAAATTGTTATTATCTATATCGTAATCATTTAAAGTATTATCTTTATTATCATCATTATTAACATTTTGAGAATAATTAATATCTTGAGAATAATTAATATCTTCTATAATTTCATTATTTGCTTCAAAACTCGTATTTTCTTTTGCGATTACTTTACTAAAAAGCTGGAACTGAAACAAAAGAACAATAACTAATATTGAGGCAATATACCTTTTTTTTGCTTTCATATTTTTATTTTTCCCCTTAAAACCACACAAAAACCTATAAATATATGGATTACATACGATAACATAAATTGTGGCCGAATTATATTTTTTATGTAAAACCATTTACTGTGCTTTTTATCTATACAATTTTACTTTTATTCATACTATTTTTCAATAGTTTTTTTATAAATTTAATAATAATTTCACAAATACTTAATTTAATTTAACAAATTAAAGTTCTTGTTTAAGGGAGTTTCAAAAAATTCCTTGTTCAAGTTTTGTATGATGAAAACCCATTATATCAAGTTTTTGAAACTCCCAGTTGACCAGTTTATTTTTTGATACTACCTATATATTTTGCAATAAACATTTTACATACTTTTTTATAT
>JAUZPS010000212.1 GCA_030705945.1 Bacillota bacterium | reverse complement strand
ATTTAGAATTTACACACTAAAATTAAAGTCTCATTAAACCCCCAACTCGCTGGAGATACTTTCCCACTGAATATAAAGCTCCTCCAGCATTCTATTTAAACTCGTCTGCTCATTAAGAAGCTCCGAAAGCTTTGCATGGTCTGAAGCTATGCTTGTATCACACATTTCCTCGTCAATATCCTTAAGTCGTCTCTCGGTCTCAGAAATTTTATTCTCAACCTCAGTATATTGCTTCTCAAGCTTTCTGACTCTTGCCTTCTCCTCTTTTTCAGCCCTATAGTCCAATTTTGACTTCGAAACATTAACCTCCTGGGCATTATCGGCGTTTGATTTTTTGAGTTTGGTTTTGTAATCAATAAAGAAGTCATAGTTTCCATTACAGTCAATTAATGATTCAACATCAAGATCAAGAATCCTTGAGGCAAGTTTGTTGATAAAATATCTATCGTGAGATACCGCAAGAATTGTGCCCTCGTAATTGCTCAATGCTTCTTCAAGGACTTCTCTGGAGTTTATATCCAGGTGATTTGTAGGTTCATCCAATAATAAGAAATTGGATGAAGACAGAATGAGTTTGCAAAGAGAAACCCTGCTCCGTTCACCTCCGCTTAAAGCAGAGATCGGCTTTAATACATCCTCTCCCTTGAAAAGGAAAGATGACAGCAGTGTTCTGACCTGAGTGAGAGTGAGGTCATCGTTTGAATCAAGGAGCTCGTCAAGTATTGTCTTGCTTTCATCCAAGTCCTGCAGTTCCTGATCATAGTAACCTACTTTTACCTTATGGCCATATTCAACAGCGCCAGAATCAGATTGGAGTTTGCCTATGAGAATCTTCATGAGAGTAGATTTTCCGCAGCCGTTAGGTCCTAATAGGAATACTCTTTCGTCTTTTTTGAGGTTAAAGGTAACATTAGAAAAAAGGTTGCGACCTGGGTAAGATTTAGTCAGACCTTCAACAAATAAAACATCATTACCGCTAATCATGCTTTTCCTGAATTTTATTTTTATTTTATCTGGCAGATCGGTTGGCTTGCTGACTTTTTCCATTCGATCTATGGCTTTTTGGCGGCTTTCAGCGGCAATAATATTTCTCTCACGGTTCCATTGCTTTTGCTGGGTAATGAAGGCTTCCATTTTCTCTATTTCGCGTCGTTGATTTTCAAAGTGTCGTTGTTGAATCTCTCTATCGGCCGCTTTTTGCTTTAGAAACTGGGTATAATTACAATTATATAGCTTGGAGTGATTGTTTTCCAATTCCAAGGTTTTGGTTGTTACTGAATCAAGAAAATATCTGTCATGGGAAACAATAAGGACAGATTTCCTGAAGTTCTTGAGGAAGTTTTCAAGCCATGTTATGGATTCGATATCTAAATGGTTGGTAGGCTCGTCAAGCAGCATAATATCGGGTTCAGAAAGCAATAGCTTAGCAAGAGCCAGCCTTGTTTTCTGTCCCCCGCTTAAAATATGAACCTTTTTATCAAACTCGTTTTCGCTAAAGCCAAGACCTCTAAGAACGCCTTTAACCTTGCTTCTGTACTCATAGCCTCCGCTTAAGGAATATTCATCAGATAAACGGGAGTATTCTTTCATAAGCTGAGCGGTTTGTTCTTCTGAAACATGCTTGCTGATTTCAATTTCGAGTTCTTTTAACCTGTTTTCCTTATTTATAAGATCTTCGTAAACAGAAAGCATCTCATCTAAAAGTGAGCTATCTGAATCCAGACCGGTATTCTGATGTAGGTATCCAATCTTATAGGTCTTGGAAATATTTATAGCTCCGCTGTCGCATTGAAGCTCGCCGCATAATATGTTAAGGAGAGTTGATTTCCCAGCTCCATTGACGCCAACAATACCAACTTTGTCGCCATCTTGAACACTGAAGGAAACATCCTTTAATATTTCGTTTATCCCATATGATAAGCATATGTTGTTGCAGTTTATTATAATCATAAATTCACCTTTTTTTATATTGGAAGAGTTCTTTTCTAACATCAAAGCCATTATCAATTAGAATTGTACCAAAATTCTTAAGTCTCAGCAATATTGACAAAAAAATAACAAGGATTTATAATTAAATTATATATTAGGCAAAAATTTCATCATTTTAAAAATGTATTGGGGTGTAAAGATGAACCTAAAGAAAAAAGTTTCTCTTGCAGTTGTAAAACGATTGCCGCGTTATTACAGATATTTGTCGGATTTGCTCAAAATGGATATAAAGAGAATATCTTCACAAGAGTTAAGCTCAAGGATGGGCATTACTGCATCTCAAATACGCCAAGATCTTAATTGTTTTGGCGGCTTCGGACAACAGGGATATGGGTATAATGTGGAATACCTGTTTAATGAAATTGGCAATATCCTTGGTACTAACAATAAATACCAGACTATAATCATAGGCGCCGGAAATATGGGTCAGGCCTTGGCGAATTATACCAATTTTGAAAAAAGAGGATTTAAAATAATCAGCATTTTTGACGTGGACCCAAAGCTAGTAGGCACGGAGATAAGGGATATAGAAATAAGAGATCTTGAGACATTAGAAGATTTTATATCCCAAAATTATGTTGATATTGCCATGTTAGCGGTGCCTTATGAACAGACTCCTGTTGTTGCTGAGAGGGTGGCAAAGCTAGGCGTAAGAGGACTATGGAATTTTTCGCCTATGGATTTAAAGCTGCCTTATGACGTTATAATAGAAAATGTTCATCTTAGCGACAGCTTAATGGTTCTGGGTTATAAGCTTAATGAAAAATTTGATTTTACAAGAAATGATTCAGAAAAGAACAATGATTGTGATTTCTGATTAAAGTGAAAGGCTGCCTGTTAAGTATCTTCGTTTGCTACTTTTAGTAGGGGTATGGAAGACATTTAACAGGCAGCCTTTATTTTTTATTATATATTTTTTAGTTTTACATTTGGTTATCTAAATTAAAAGCTCTAATAATCTTACATTTGACAGAGCGAAATGACGAGCGCTTTAACGTTATTTTGTTATAGGCAAATGTAAAAGATTAATCACTTTTAAAATAAATTAAATTTCAAGCTTCTATAGATTATTAAGTAAAGGGAAGAAGTCAGGAAACGCCAAATCAACTACCTGAGCTTTTCTGATCATTGTTTCGCCTTCAGCAACGAGGCCTGCGATTGACATTGACATGGCGATTGAATGATCATTGTAGCTTTCTACAATGGTTCCGCGGAGTTTTTTGCCGCCTTCGATAACAATTCCATCATCAGTTTCGCGTATATTAGCTCCTATTTTGGCCAGTTCGGTAACGATTGCCTTAACCCTGCCGGATTCTTTAATTTTAAGACCCTTAAGGTTTTTAATCGTTGTTGCGCCCTTTGCCATTGTTGCCGCAACCGCGATGATGGGAATTTCATCTATAAGACGGGGGATAATATTACCCTCAATATCCACTGCATTAAGATTTGATGAAACAACTCTTATATCAGCAACTCTTTCATTTCCTTCAATGCGTTCATTAGTCACTTCAATTTTTGCGCCCATTGATTTATAAACATCTATAAATCCTGTTCTGGTGGGATTGAAGCCTACATTTTTTATAGTTATGTCTGAATTCTGCGTCAGAAGACCTGCAGTTACAAAGTAAGCCGCGATTGATATATCGCCTGGTATATCTACTTTTTGAGCATAGAGATTTTCTATCTTATGACTTGATGCCGATAGGCCGTCTACTTTAATTTCTGCTCCAAAGTAATTCAACATTAATTCTGTATGATCTCTGGTCTTAACTGCCTGAACAACAGTGGTTTCGCCATCTGCGTACAAGCCTGTGATCAAAACAGGAGATTTTATTTCGGTATTAACAAAGGATAACTCATACTTGATACCTTTTAATTTGGAAGGGGAAACGATCAAAGGACAAAGGTTTCCGTCTTCTCTGCCGATTATATTTGCTCCCATCTGACGTAAGGGCTTCACTACTCTTCCAACAGGTTTTCTTTGAGAAGCGTCATCTCTTACAACTGTTGAACTAAAAGGCTGGCCAGCTAGTATTCCAAGTAGAAGTCTGATAGAAGTACCGGATTTTCCTGTATTTAAGGGTGAATTAGCGGGATGTTGTTTTAAACCATATAGACCGTTACCATGAACCTTAACTTTGTTGCCTGGCAGGATTTCGATTCCAACCTGCATCTTTCTAAAACAGTCAATAGTGCTCAGGCAATCCTCACCCATAAGAAAGCCGTTGATTTCTGTGACGCCTTTAGCTAGCGCTCCAAACATTATTGCTCTGTGGGATATGGATTTATCACCGGGTACAGTAATTTCTCCCTTTAAAGAATCTCTTTGCTCGATCAACATATTGTATTCCCCCGTTCATTTAGTGAGTTGGCTGTTTTATATTATAAAGTTATTTGAATTATTATTAATTCTATATTTAACGTTATAAAGATAAATATTAGAATAACATAATTGCTATTTAAAAGGTAGAGGCTTTATAACCGTTTTTTATAAGTACATCATATGCGGCGGTAACACTATCCAGGTCGGGCAGAGTTACTTTTAAACAACCGTTTTCAAAATCTCTGTTATTTGATACATTCATGTTCTTTATGTTAATGCTATTTTTACCAAGTAAAGTTGCAATTTCTCCTAATTTTCCGGGCTCATCCACGATGTCGATGAGAATATCATGCTGAGGGCTTATTAATCCCTTTTTATTATTTGAAAAAGTATCTCTATATTCTTTCGCTGCTCCAAAAAATTCTAAAACAGCCTGGGAGTCGTCAATCTCAATTGATGCCTTGAATTTGTTTAGTAATTCGACATATATATCTAAAATTCCTCTAATTTGCTGTTTGTTGCTTAAAACAATATTTTCCCACATCTCCGGACTTGATGACGCTATTCGTGTGATGTCTCTGAAACCTCCCGCAGCAAGCGTCTTCATTTTTTCCTCAGGTGAATCCATAGTTTTCACCAAATTTACAAGGGCTGCAGCTATTATATGCGGAACATGGCTAATGCACCCGGTCGCTTTATCATGTTCTTCTGCATCAATTTTTACAGGTATTGCTCCGATTTTCTGGACTATCTGGGTCATTAAATCCATAGCTTCATCTGTTGATGTTTTGCTTGGAGTTAATATATAAAAAGCATTCTCAAATAAATGAGCAAAACCGGATTCATAACCAGTATTTTCTGAACCTGCCATCGGGTGACCACCTATAAATAGCGGCGGATCATTCATCTGATTAATATATGAAATGATTTCTGACTTTGTGCTACCTACATCGGTAATAATGCAGCCAGGCTTAACCCTTTTTTTTAATATTTCTATATATTCTAAAGCTCTCCTTACAGGAGTGCATATAAAAATTATGTCAGAATCAAAAACAAATTGGTTTAGGTCGTTAAATCCCCGTAAAATTGTTTTGTCTTTAAGAGCGGCATTGAGGGATCCGTTAGATCTGTTGACTGCGGTAATTTCAGTAATGCCAACGCGTTCTTTAAGAGCTCTTGCGAGGGAGCCGCCAATCAGTCCCAAACCAATTATTGAAACCTTTTTATCCACCATATTTAAATTCTCTCCCTAATATTTCGGCTATTTTTGAAATATCTTTACACAAATCATCAAAGGCAGAAGGCGTTAATTGCTGAGCGGCATCTGACAGAGCGCATTTGGGGTTTGGGTGAACTTCAATAATGAGTCCATCAGCTCCTGCGGCAATAGCGGCCTTTGACAGAGCAGCCACATATTGTGATTTGCCTGCGGCATGGCTTGGGTCGATAAACACAGGAAGATGACTTAAACTTTTTACAACGGGTACAGTGCTGATATCTAAAGTGTTTCTTGTCGCCGTTTCAAAGGTGCGTATTCCTCTTTCGCATAAAATTACATTGTAATTGCCTTCATTCATTATATATTCAGCAGCGTTTAACCACTCATCAATAGTAGTTGAAGGACCGCGTTTAAATAATACCGGCTTCATGGAACGACCAATTTCTCTTAATAGTTGAAAGTTCTGAACATTTCTGGCCCCCACCTGAAACATATCAACAAATGAGGCTGCGGATTCAATGGCTTTTTCGCTGGTAACTTCTGTTATAAGAAGAAGTCCCGTTTCATCCTTTGCTTCCTTCAGGTATTTTAATCCTTCCTCTTCAAGACCTTGAAAAGCGTAAGGTGATGTTCTTGGCTTATAAGCGCCTCCGCGTAAGATCTGAGCGCCTGATTTCTTAACTGCATGGGCGGCCTCTAAAATCTGTTCGCGGCTCTCAACAGCGCATGGCCCTGCCATTAAAACGATTCCCTTGCCACCGATTTTAACTCCTCCCACATCAATAACACTTGGCTCAGGTCTGAAGGTTTTTCCGGCCAGTTTATATGACTCGGCTATTGGAACAAGTTTTTCTACTCCACTCATTAACTCAAGAGGAACATCATTTAATAACCTCTTGTCTCCGATAACACCAATTATAGTCCTTTCAGCGCCTTTAGAAATATGTATACCCAATCCTAATGACTCAAGCACCTTTGAGACTTCATCTATTTCGGTTTGATTTGAAGCGGGTTTCATTACTATTACCATAATATCCCATCCTTTCTTAATGCGATTGATTAAGGTCGTTTCAAAAAATTCCTTGTTCAAGTTTAAATGACGAAAACCCATTATATCAAGTTTTTGAAACGACCAGTTATTCTTTTGATACTACCTAAATTACAAAAATATTCAATACCAATAGGATTGAATAAACTTATAAATATATATATATCACCACAATAATTATTTTTGCCTAAGACATAAATTTACCAGTACTTATGGGCGTCATTGATAACTTAAATTGTTAGTTTAAATTTACAATATAAAAAGCCAGATTGTCAAGAAATTATTTAGATATGACGGCAGGTAATAATGGAAACATTAATTGACTTTCAAAAATATTTATATATAATTATTATTATAAGAAAAATTAATTTTCAAAATTCATATCAGTTATCTTACAAAATAATAGTATTTTTTGTGTTCAGCTAACATATTTATTGTCAGGTAGTAATATTTAACTTAAGCTATATCACAAAATTTATCTCTTGATAAGTTTTGCTACTGACAGGTTTTCTAGAAAGCGTTTTAACATTATGAATAAGGTTAAAATTTTGTTATGTTAAAAAGCTCAAGTTATAGCGAAGAAATTTAAAGTAATTCATAAGTTATGCTGGAAAGTTAGTTTTTAACTGCTTTATATTAAAGTCAATTAATCTTTTACATTTATCTATCTCAAAATACCGTAAGGGAGTTCGTTATTTTGCTCTGCTAAATGTAAGATTTATAATGATTTTAATTTGGTTCACAGTAAATAATATTTAACTGTCAGATATCTTAATATTTAGTCAACGAGTTCTGTTTTTTATGATGAAAATTACGTACAAATATATTACGCGCAAATTTTGTTGTATCGGAAGAAAAAGACTTATAACTTCTAAATATTTTTTAAAATTGATACGGGCTAATTGTAAATTACATATTTCAACGGTAGCGCTTATTTATTGCTTTATTATATTAAAACATTATTAATCTTACATTTAGCACAGCAAAATAAAGAACTGTTTTAGGTCGTTTCAAAAAATTCCTTGTTCAAGTTTATATGACGAAAACCTATTATATCAAGTTTTTGAAACGACCAGTTGCTTAGTTTTTTTGATACTACCTTAATGGTATTTTGCAATAGATAAATGTAAAAAGATTAATTGATTTTAATTTATTTATGGATTGGTAATATATTCATGTTTTTTTGAACTGTTTTTCATAAGTATTCCTACGTAGTAAAAAAGTTTGTTTCAT
>JAUZPS010000211.1 GCA_030705945.1 Bacillota bacterium | reverse complement strand
TATTGACGAACGAAAGCTCTTGCTCCGTCAACAGGTAAAGGATTTCATAGAATGGCTTAAGTTTAAAGGAGCCTTATAGAAAACTGCTTCTTACAACTACTTTTTAGAAAGTGTTTTTTAAAGTGTATTTACCTTCCAAAAACAGTTTACAGTTTCTATATCGAATTGAGGGGGTGGCATAAAATGAACCTAACTCTTCATCTGACAAACAGATGTAATCTGGCTTGTACTTACTGCTATGTTTCCAAAGACAAATATGCCGATATGGATTTTGATACCGCGAAGCAGTCAATTGATCTGGCTCTTAAGTACAGCAAAAAATATATAGGAGTCTCCTTTTTTGGAGGAGAACCATTAATAAAAAAAGATCTGATCAAAACATTAATTGAATACACAAAATACTTGCATAAAAAAACCGGTATAACTTTCAGTTTCAATATGACAACAAATGGCATATTGCTGGATGAACAATTTATAGATTATTCATTAAGAGAAAACATTTTTATATCCATAAGCTTTGACGGAATCAAAAAAGCGCATGATCTAAACAGATTGAAGCATGATAATCAAGGTTCTTATGACTTAATATTGCCCAATATACAAAACCTTCTTTATCTATGCCCCTACTATGCTTGTATGCAGACAGTTAACATCAATACTCTTGAATATTACTTTGATTCAGTTCAGCATTTGTTCGACATAGGTTTTAAGAATATTATTTCAACTATGAATTTTAAAGATTCATGGTCGGAAAATCATATGGATTTATTAAAGAAACAATATGAAAAGCTGGCAGATTTATATTATGAAAAAACTTTGAAGGATGATAGGTTTTATTTCAGTCCTTTTGATATTAAAATTGACTCTTACATAAATAGTCAGAAGAAAGTTCATTCAGAATGCGACATAGGTATAAATCAAGTTTCCGTTGGCTCTGACGGATTTATTTATCCTTGCGTTCAGTTTGTTGGGGATACTGATTACATAATCGGAAATGTCAGTAATGGTTTTAATTTTGAAAAAAGAAATCAGTTAAATCAACTCAGTAAATCTGAAAAAAAACAATGTGACGGCTGCTCAATTAAAAACAGGTGCGTAAGTCGCTGTTCGTGCCTGTGTAAGCAAACTACAGGCAGTATTGATAAGATCTCCCCCGCGTTATGCAATATAGAACGCATACTTATCCCAGTTGCAGACCAATTAGCGGAAAAGCTATATAAAAAAAGGAGTGCAATATTCTTGCAAAAACACTATAATAAGTTATAGCAGATTTGTTTGATAAAATTCTAAAATAACTATTTTAAATCAATATTAATCTCTTTAATATTAAGTAATATTTTTAAGCCCCCGACATTTAACACAAATTAGGTATGGATTGGCGAGCAAACATGAGAAAATTCAACAATATTTTACTATTTTTATCTCTATCAATTTTAATATTCTTTACAGGGTGCTCGAAAGCTTTAAATAAAGGCGATGTAGTTATCATGCCTAATAAGAATCCTGAAACTAACTTGGATACCACAATTACCTTAAGTAATTCTTCAAATGCCGCCAAAAATTCTAATGTAAATATCTCAAATCAAGTAAATGGCTTAAATAATTATTACATAAGGCCTCAAAGCAAAGCCATATTAAACATTCCCATTGATCAAAAGTGGCTTGATTTTGATGTTCTAGATGGACTCTTGTACATAATAACAGATACAAATATCGATAATAAGCCTACAGGGTTTTCTGATAAGATTTCTATATATGATATTGATGGTCAGCAATTGTTAAAGACCGTGTCAAATCCTAATGCAAGTTATTCAAGCATAACAGCATTTAATAATAATATATTTTTATACGATAATAAAAGCGGTGAGTTAAGTGAATTCAGTTCTGATTTAATACTTCAAAAAAAGTATGCGCTGGAAAAGGGACTTAATTGTTCAAAAATGTTATTTTCTAAAGAAGGCTGGTTACTAGTACTTCAGTCGACATCTGACCACAATGACATTTTGGTCTTTGATAATAAATTCAAATTAATATATAAACTAAATATTGATTATTTATTTGAAAAGTTATCAGTTTCAGCAAAAGATATTGTTAAATCAGATATTCGTGATTTTACTTTCTATGATAATAACAGGATTATCATAAGTATAGTTCCAAAGAGGATATGTTTATTCGATTTTAAAAATAAAATAATTGAAAAAATTAAGGATTTTGATGCTGAAGAATACATAACATCCTTCGATTCAAATATACTTTATGCTACCCCTTCTACTCTATATGATCTTAGCAACAAAATCATCAATAAACCCGGCCGTCTTGATAGGACCTTTGTAAATGATAATTCTTTCTGGAATGCTTCACAGGGCAGCATTGATAATTGGAAGATATCACCTCTTGAACTACCATCAAACGGTCTTTTATCAGTTCATCAGAAGTTGATTGTCCGGGATAAATTTATTTATATACTCGATTATCCCATTGAGAACGTTCACAGTGAATCACAAATAATTGTGCTTAACAAATAAAATAATACTCTGTTCCCTATTTATATAAAAAGCAATTAATCTTTTACATTTGCCTATCGCAAAATAACGTTAAAGCGTTCGTTATTTTGCTCCGTCAAATGTAAGATTAATAGTGCTTTTTATATAGTAAACCTATATAATATATTTGTAAACCTTGTGTTAATTTATATTGCGTTATATTTTTTGTTATGTTAAAATATTGTTAAACATGAATAACAAGCAAGTTTTTGAAACCGCCAGTTGCTAAGTTTTTTTGGTACTGTCTTAATCACTTTTAATGTGACGGTTCGATATCTATAGAAGGATGAGATAAATGTTAACAGGAATTATATCTTACCTGCCTGAAGCTGGAAAGTGTATTTTATATACTGTTGTTATAGAGCTAATAATAGCTTTTGCCTTTAAAATAAATTGTATAAAGATAATAGTATTGGTTAATGTTGCGACACAGTTACTTTTGCATACCGTTATATTGATTGCATTTTATTCGCCCTTGTATATTTATTCAAATATTATATTTATCTGTACAGAAATAACAATCTTATTTATAGAATACTTTTTATACACATGTTTTATTAAAAATAAAAGCAAGCTTTTACTTTGGTTTTATTCACTAACAGCGAATTTAGCAACATTTTTACTAGGTTTTATATTGAGCAACTGATAAGGGCGTTTCAAAAAATTCCTTGTTCAAGTTTATATGACGAAAACCCATTATATCAAGTTTTGGAAACGACCAGTTATTTTTTTGATAATACCTATACAAAAAGCACTATTAATCTTACATTTGCCTATCGCAAAATAACGAACGCATTAACGTTATTTTGCGATAGGCAAATGTAAAAGATTAATTGCTTTTTATATAATCAAAAAACATAAAACTAAATATAAAGTTAACAATATATAAAAGATATTATTTTACTTATATTTTATTACTTTAGAGGAGGAATTAATTATGAAAAAAATTATTATGTCCATCTGTGTTTTTGTATTTTTTATATGTAGCGGGATTGCAGTTTTTGCGGATTTAGGCCCAAAACCGACTCTTGATATTGTAGTTAAAAATTTGACTGCAAAAACATTTTACCTAGATTTGCTTTCTAAAAACTCAAACCTAACTTATGATAAACTTAACAGCAACTACCCGGAAGAGTACAAAAACCTTCCAATATATAAATACAATGATGATGGCTGGCTTGCAACAAATATAAGAGATTGGTTTTTATTTGGAACATTAAAAACCGAAAGCGATGGAATATCCGATACTACCCATGACTTTACATACTATGGCGTCCCTAAGATATTCAAAGTAATTATTCAGCTTGAGTCCGGTGAACTGTATGTAAGTACTAAAGAGTATGAGTTTACGGAATTTAATCAGGTCACAACAATAGATTTTAACAAGGATATGGCTAAGGTTATATCTCCTGATGAAACTACAGTTAAATTAACAGGTTTCATAAAGTCCGAACTTTGTCCTTCCGAGGTTACCGAATCAGATTTAAATAAGGACTTTTATGTAACAGTTGATGGGTTGTACACTTATGCAGCGACAGATAAAACCGGACGCTTTGAGGTTAACGTTCCGAAAAGCCTTTCAGGTTATAAACTTCAAATAAAAAAACAAGGTTACTTAAAAAGGGTTGTTAAAATTATGCAAGCGACCGAGAGTTCTAATATTAATAAATCATATAACGCAATTGAAATGTGGGCTGGGGATACAATAAAGAAGACAAGCCAAGGGTATGAACAAGATGATTCAATCAACATGTCCGATATAGTTAATTTAGCTATATCATTCAATAAAACATCTAATGATTCAGGTTATATATCCCAAAATGATTTTAATCAAGATGGTGTTATAAATATGGCGGATGTTTTAATAATTGCAAAACATTTTGTAAGTACTTATCCTGATCTTACAATATCCCCTTATGACTCAGTTACCATTTCAGGCGTACTTGTCAGAAATTCTTTTGAAGGTGGATTTTATGGCCTTATAACCGAGGACAATAAAAAATACGATCTAGGCGCCGGTTTGCCTGGAATTGATCAGTATTTGAATCAGCTTGTAATAGTAACAGGCAATGCGCAAGAAGGTGTTGCTTCAACTCATATGTGGGGAACTGTGTTTAATATGAAATCAATCAAGCCTGAAAATGTATTTTAGGCAGTATCAAAAAAACTTAACAACTGGACGTTTCAAAAACTTTAATTTGAGTTTATATATTTTGAGTTATATTAAAAATAAAGGAGTCTACATTTGAATTCAAAGAAATTATCTTTAAGCCATGATGTCCATGAGGACGGAAAAAAGTTTGATGATTTGCTTCAAGAGTTTTATAATGACCCCTCAACAAAGTATTTAAATTACCTAATCATCGGTTCATGGGGAGATTGCTTTGAAACAAGTCCTGAGAGTATTATCAAAAATCTGGTTGCAAATAAACATAAGCTTCCGAACCTTGAAGGAATATATGTGGGTGATATGGATTCGGAAGAGTGTGAAATATCCTGGATAATACAATGTGATCTATCCCCTCTATTACAAGCATTTCCAGATTTGAAGGAACTTCGCGTAAAGGGCAGCAGCGGACTTAGATTAAGTAATCTTAAGCACAATAAACTTGAAACGCTTATTATTGAGTGCGGGGGCCTTGGAAAAGATGTCCTTCATGATATAGAAACAAGTAACCTTTCAAATCTTAAGCGCTTGTTGTTGTATTTAGGTGTTGAAGATTATGGGTTTGATGCTTCTATCGAAGATCTCAGGCCTTTTATGAAATCCGGACTGTTTCCAAATCTTAGATACCTTGGACTTGTTGACAGTGAAATTCAGGATGAAATAGCCATAGAAATTGCTCAAGCCTCCGTATTAGACCAGATCGAAATCCTTGACCTATCCCTTGGAACACTCACAGATAAGGGCGCTGAAGCATTGCTAAACAGCGATAAAATTAAAAAATTGAAGTTCCTTGATCTGAATTATCATTATATGTCTGATGAAATGCTGGAAAAGATAACCTGCATGGGTGTCAATATAGATGTAAGCAATCAACAGAAAACTAAAGAATATGATGATGAATTATTTAGGTATCCTGCAGTTACAGTATAATAAATAAAAGGTTTCTTTTTGCTTATCTTTAATCTAATGCGGGAAAATTGAGCTTACTTTATTATATAGAAAATTTCTGTCATAAATTTTGTTTTTAAAAATAATGCCAGTTGGTTCCCCATTAAAATCCAGAAGGTTGGCGCCTGCTGATTTTACCTTAAAAGATACGCCTGAAGCCATAAGCGCAGTTGGAGATAAATCAAGCATAGAGGCGACTTTCTTATTCTCAAAGTATTTTTTGTCATCAGGTGTAATTATAAAAAGCGGAACGAACTCAAAGTATTTGTTCTCGAAATCAAAAGACGCTTGCATATATTCGTCTGACTTAATGTCCGGCGTATGATCCCCATAAATTATAATATATGTATTCTTAAAGTTTTCTCTAACCTTTTTGACAAACTCCTGAAGGCATTTATCTACATATGACATAGAATTTAAATAGTTTTTTATATTAGTGTTTTTTACATCATTAAAAAGCGTATTATTATAATAATACCCCGCATTTGTGAAAGGACCGTGACTCGTCATCGTTATTATATATGATATAAAAGGCGGTTTTATCTTTGATAAATAATCATAGGCAAAATTAAAAACATCCTTATCCGGAGCTCCCCATCCTACGTCCTTAAGACCCATTGCATCCATATCAATAAACTTATTAAATCCCATCTTCGGAAAGGATACGTTTCTATTAAAGAAATCGCCTTTATTCCCATGAAAAGCATATGCTGAGTAAGTACTTTTTTTCATAATCTTAATAAATGAATTTGGATAGTTATAACTCGAAAGCTTTTGAGCCGAATATCCCTCTAACGGCTCAATGCTATTTATAACAGAAAATTCAATATCTGAAGTTCCTCCCCCCATATGCTCGCTCAAAACATAAGGATAAAACACGCAATTCTGAGATAGATTATGTAAAAATGGAACCAAATATTCTCCTTTATTTCTTTTTGAGATAACGTTTGAATCCATTGATTCTACCTGAATAAATAGAAAATTAGGTTTTTCTTTATTTACTTCTTTACCTGATTGAGTTTTTCCATATACAAATCTACTTGTAATAGCTTTTTCATTCCTGTTTAAATAAATTCCCACAACATTATTTACAACTGTTCCATACCTTTCTACAATCGGGTTTTCTCCATTATAGCGGTTATTTATAAGTTGTATGATAGATAAATCACTATTATAATTTTTTATTTCAAACGCGCCAAGAAAAAATATTGGAATTAGTAATGTTATTATTCTCAATAACCTTCTATCCGGCCTTAAATATACTATTTTGTTAAAGTTCCTATAAATTAGAATAAACCCGGGCAGGTCAATCAGAGCAACCAGCATTTCAACGCTTATCGGAGCTGAATTCTGCCTCGCGGCTGCAAAACCTTCATTAAATAGGACTAAAAATTGCAATATATGAAGATAACTATGAAAGTATAAATAGTATGAAATATTAATAATAATATATAGAGTTTGCAATATATATACTGATAAAAATAAAATTCTTGATTTAGCTAACAGGATAAGCGCAAAGAAAATTGTCATGACAAAAAATGTATACATAATCTTATATTCTATCGCTGTCAGTGATTTGTTATTTGAAATAATATAATTAAAAACCGATATCTTAACAGTATTTAAAATAATAAATAATGTTATTAATAAAAATAAGCCACGTTCTTTTTTATTTGTAAAAATTTCTTTCAGAATATCCTTCTGCTTAATTAAAAAACCCTTCATTCAGTGATCACCTGATAATTATTATTACCAAAATAATTAATGATAATAACTCAACTTTCCCATATCATTTTTATTCTTGCAGCCATACGTATAATGACCTATCAAATTTATATTGAAATATAGTTGAATTTGTGGATGTTTCTATGGCTGCTTAATTTGAAATGGGAAAGTTGAGTAAATAACTCAACTCTATATTATTAGATTTGGTAACCCTGAGCTTTACAAAAAATAAAAATGACCTCCAACTATTAATTAAAGTCTAGAAGTCATTTAGGTAGTATCCAAAAAATAACTGGTCAACTGGTCGTTTCAAAAAATTCCTTGTTCAAGTTTCGTATGATACGTTTGAATGACTTCTAGACTTTAATTAATAGTTGGAGGTCATTTTTATTTTTTGTAAAGCTCAGGGTTACCAAATCTACTTATATAAGTTGAGTTATTTACTC
>JAUZPS010000210.1 GCA_030705945.1 Bacillota bacterium | reverse complement strand
GTCTCAATTATTGTTTCGACTATGATAGGGGGACTATTGTTCAAGGAGAAGAATTTAATAAGGAAGTTTTTTTGCGTATGCTTAATTATTGTAGGAATAACGCTGGTTTTTTTAGGCAAGGAATGCTGAAAAAATAACTCCCGAAAATCTCTTTGGATATTTCTGTAGACCTGTCCTTTAATAAATTAGGATTTTTGTTCCTTATTAAGATTTTCACCCACCTTAAGAAGTTAAATCTTACTCCCACTCATGGTGTTATCTCCCTCACGCTTGAATCATTATGGATCATTTCTTTAAAACTGTTTGACAACCCAACCAAGTTTAGCATTTGCTCTTCGATATTTTGGATCATGTTATTTTGAGTATCGGTACTATCCGTAACGGTTTGAATGCTTGCCGCTGCCTCCTCGGTAAATGCGCCAGAATTTTCAATATTTAAAAATACTTCTGTAGAACTGGATAACAGAACCTTAATATCGCTGGTAATGTTTTGAACCATATTTTTTATTTCCTCTATTTTATTGATAATATTGGTAAAACAATCATATGTAGCTTGTGTCGTGTCCATTCCTGTTGCAATTACTGTGTTGCCTTCCTCCACTTTTTCATTCACAATATTAATTTTATCTGTAACTTCTTTTAAGATTTCAGATATATGTTTTACTGCGTTAGATGTTTGTTCCGCCAGTTTTCTGATTTCGTCAGCGACAACCGCAAAACCTTTTCCGCATTCACCAGCCCTTGCTGCTTCTATAGAAGCATTCAAAGAAAGCAGGTTGATCTGGTTGGCTATTACTTTAATAAGAGAAGTTACTTTTGTTATTTCGTTTGAATCAGAGCTGAGTTTCACAATGATCTCGTAAGCTGAGTTGATGACAGCTTTTATTTTTCGAATCTCTAAAACTAAATCAGATAATATGTCTTTTCCGCTTTGGGCTGCAATGAAGGCGTTGGATGAATTATCCATCATTTCCTCAGAACTCATGGTAATCCTCTTTATCCTTTTTTCAATATCCGAAGCTGCAATAATGGTCTTAGAAGAACCGGTTGCCAGCTCACCAATTACACCGTTGAATTGTTTAATGGAGGTATAAATAATATCGGTTTCCTTCTTTGCTGTTCGGGTTTGGCTGGAAATTGATTCGATACTGTTATTCAGTTGAATGGAGTTTGCATTGATGATATCTAAAAGTTTTATCAATCTATCATTTATTATAACCGCATCAGTATAGCTTTTCCTAGCCCCTATGACTAGTTTTCTGCCCCATCTCCCAAAGAAGGTCAGTACAGTTCCAATGATTAAAAGTGTCAGACAAAATACAATAAACTTAGCTAAGTCAATATCAGGAAAAAATAAAGGTTTATTGATTACATAAAGCGCAATACCCGTAATTACTTCCAAAGAGGTGGTCACAATTGTCAGTTTGGTGTCAAAAAACAGCGAACAGGCTACTAAACATACCGGAAGCCAAAAAAGATTATCCAGTACGCCCTTCTGTACATAAAGAAGACTATACATGAGTAAAAAGGAGCCGCAGCTGATTAGATATCTGATTAAAATATTGTCTTTTTTGATAAAGTAAGCAATTGTTGCCGGTACAATAATTAATAATCCAAGTATCCAAATAATCAATACATCAAATAATACAAAAGGTTCAACAAAAATTTGGGGTATCCCCCCAAGAATTATAGCAATAGACACTATTATCAATGCTATTTTATTTGTCTTTTTGTAATTGATAAATTTTTCATCCATAGTTATCACTCCTTACCGGAAAAATTATTATTTACATGATTTATCATAAAAGCCTGGGATTCCAGTTGTTACCGCCTCAGCTACGCTTAGAATTCCATAGATTAGCAGTATTTTCCTAATCCCAAAATCTGCAAACAATACCTAAGGTCGTTTCAAAAAATTCCTTGTTCAAGTTTATATGAGGAAAACCTATTATATCAAGTTTTTGAAACGACCAGTTATTTTTTTGATACTACCTACCGTTACACCTCTAAAAATAGATGCAAAGACTATTGTTTTTTAATTAATCATTATATCGGTAAACTTAACAAAAAGTTTAGACTTTGAATGATTGTTTAAATTGATTGGAAGGAAAAACAATATTTTAAGAGTTAATATAAGATGTTTATCACGAAACATAAAGATCATATTATATCAAAGAAACTCAGTTGATTGCTTTTTGGAATTCCTTTCAGGCATCCAAATTTTTCAAGTGATTCTATAGTAGAATTTCCAATTTTAGCGCGTATCTTTAAATCATCTATTGAGATGAATGGGCCACCTTCCTTCTTAGCTGTATATATGCCTTCCGCCGCAACATTTCCCATACCTGATATGCTGTTTAAAGGCGGTCTTATGCTATCCTCTTCTATGAGAAAATTTGTGGCGTGAGATTTATACAAATCAATAGGCAGGAATTTAAAGCCTCTTTCGTACATTTCTAGAACCAGTTCCAAATCATCGTACATATCCTTATCCTTGTTGGCGGCTTGGTTGCCTTGCATTTCAATTTCCTTCATCTTCTGCTTGACCACTTCTTTTCCATTTATCATAAATTCTGCATCGAAGGCTTTTGCTCTGATGGAAAAATATGCCGAATAATAAGCCAAAGGTATATGAACCTTAAACCATGCTATTCTGAACGCCATCATAATATAAGCCGCGGCATGAGCCTTAGGAAACATGTACTTTATCTTTTTGCATGAATCTATATACCATTCAGGCACTTCATGCTCTCTCATAAGAGCCTCAAAATCCGGCCATTTTGGTTCCTTCAACGCCTTTCCTTTACGAACCGTCTCCATTATCTTAAAGGCAGCATTTGGCGGCAAACCTTTTTTCATAAGGTAAACCATGATATCATCTCTTGTGCATACTGCCTCACTTAAGGTAACTGTACCGGCGTCAATCAAGTCCTTGGCGTTTCCAATCCACACATCGGTACCATGGGAAAGGCCTGATATACATATCAGATCTGCAAATTGTTTTGGCATTGTATCTAGGAGCATCCCTCTTACAAACTTAGTGCCAAACTCAGGAACTCCAAATGTTCCCACCCTTGAATTTATCTGCTCTGGAGCTACACCCAATGCTTGTGTTGACGAAAATAAAGACATAGTCTCCTTATCATCCATAGGTATGATTTTGGGATCTACACCAGTTATATCCTGTAGCATTCTGATCATTGTCGGGTCATCATGCCCTAGTATATCGAGCTTTAATAGGTTCTGGTCTATTGAGTGATAATCAAAATGTGTTGTTATAATGTCTGAATCCGGATCATCCGCAGGGTGCTGTACCGGGCAGAATTCAAATATTTCCCTTCCCTTGGGAACAACTATTATTCCGCCAGGATGCTGCCCTGAGGTTCTTTTTATACCTGTACAACCTTTTGATATTCTTTCAATTTCTGCTTTATTGATATGGATATTCCTTTCGTCAAAATACTTCTTAACATAGCCAAAGGCTGTCTTATCTGCAATGGTGCCTACAGTGCCGGCCTTAAAGGTTGTACCCTTTCCAAATATAACTTCTGTATATTTATGCGCCTTTGCCTGATATTCTCCGGAAAAGTTCAGGTCTATATCCGGCTCCTTATCTCCATCGAAGCCTAAAAAGGTTTCAAACGGGATATCTATTCCGTCCTTTGTAAGCTTTTCTCCGCAAACAGGACAAAGTTTGTCCGGCAAGTCAAAGCCGTTATTATAGCCGTAATCTGTGAAATCAGAATATTTGCACTTGGAGCATCTGTAATGCGGCGGTAAAGCATTTACTTCCGTGATACCGGTCATATACGCCACAACAGAGGATCCGACAGAACCCCTTGAACCCACCAGATAGCCATCATCATTCGATTTCCATACCAGTTTTTGAGCAATTATATACATTACAGAGAAACCATTCTTTATGATAGAATCAAGTTCCCTATCAAGCCTTATCTGAACGATTTCCGGCAACGGGTCTCCATACAGCTCGCGCGCCTTCCCAAAAGTAATATCCTTAATAGTCTGTTCGCAGCCTTCAATATGCGGGGGACATTTCTCAGGAGAAATCGGGCTTATCTGTTCACACATATCAGCTATCTTATTGGTGTTTGTAACTACCACCTCATAGGCTTTTTCCTCTCCTAAATAGTAAAACTCCTCGAGCATCTCCTCTGTGGTTCTTAAATATAAAGGAGCCTGTTTATCCGCATCATCGTAGCCCTGACCAGCCTCAAGTATACGCCTGTATATCTCATCTTCAGGGTCCATGAAGTGAACATCCCCTGTGGCAACTACAGGCTTATTTAATTTTTCGCCAAGTAGCGTAATTTTTCTGTTGATTTCCTTTAGATATCCCTTGTCCGGAACCTCTTCTTTTCTTACTAGATAATCGTTATTACCTAAAGGCTGGATTTCCAGGTAATCGTAATCTTTTGCAATCGCCTCAATCTCTTCATCTGGTTTTCCAAGGAGAATTGCCTGGTAAAGCTCGCCTTCACTGCAAGCGCTTCCTAAAATTAAACCTTCAGAGTATTTTTTATATAAGCTCTTTAATATTCGTGGTTTTTTATAAAAATAATTCAAGTGAGAATAGGATATCAACTTATATAAATTCTTTAATCCCGTATAATCCTTTGCCAATATTATGGCATGATAAGTTCTAAGTTTTTTATATTCTTCTTTCTTAGCTTCTTCACTAGAACCATATATGTTTATATCTTCAAGTGTTTTGACGCCTTTTTCCTTTAATTTATCAAGCATAATATTAAATACCTTAACAGTTGTATCCACGTCGTCTAAGGCCCTATGAGCAACTTCAACCTTTATTCCGAGGTTTTTAGCTATTCTTCCTAATTTATATGTTTTATAATCAGGAAAGAGCTCTTTCGCCAAGGATAATGTATCCAGATATGTAAAATCAAAATTATAACCTAAGGCCTTGGCATTATGCTTTAAGAATCCAATATCAAAATCAGCGTTATGAGCCACCAAAATGCTTCCTTCAATAAACTCCAGAATTTTAGGAAATACCTTTTCTATGGTTTCTGCATCCTGCACCATGTGATCGGTTATACCGGTAACCTCAACGACTCTTGCCGGAATGGGCTTTTCAGGATTTACAAAGCAGCTGAACTGATCTATTACTTTTCCATCTTTAAGCTTCATGATGCCTATTTCAGTAATTTTTTCTGTTATTGGTGAAAAGCCTGTTGTCTCCAAGTCCAGCACACAATAGGTATCATCAATGCTCTGTCCTTTTGCGTTTGTTACAGTAGACTTTTTATCCGGCGCCAAATAGGCCTCTACCCCATAAATAACCTTCATGTTGGGATTGTTTCTACCAAGGAGTTTATGAGCTTCTGGAAAGGACTGCGCCACTCCATGATCGGTGATAGCAATAGATTTCATCCCCCAGCTCATAGCCCTTTTAATTAAATCAGTCGCGCTTGTCATAGCATCCATCTGACTCATCTGTGTATGCATGTGCAGCTCTACTCTCTTAACCTCTGAATTATCCTGTCTCTTAGCCTTCTTTATACCTTCTGTTTCTATGATGGTATTGGCAATAAACTCAATTTCTCCAGAAAATTTACTATTGGTTGCATTTCCGGCAAGTTTAGCGCCCTTGGCCTTTTTGAGTCTGGATAACACGTCGCCTTCCTCGCCTGGCTTAATGAAGGCTTTACAAGTCATGGAACTGGAACCGTCATATAAAGCGAAGGAAATCAGTGTTTTTCCGCTTTTTAATTCCTTTGCTTCAATATTGGATATTTCACCTGTTATAGCTACCCTTCCCTCATCAGGTATAATGTCGGTAATTTTAATTATAGGTTCCTTGATTTTAGCATTTCTACCTAATATCAAAGGTGTATCTTCTTTCTTTTCATCGTTCTGGGCATTTTTATCCTGACCAGCTCGTTGAGCTTCTTTAGACAATTCAGAAGTATTATTGCTTTGCGCAGACTTAGCTTGCTCCTTGATAAGCTGCATTTCCTTTTCGTGTTTATCCTTTTGCAGCCTTTTTAATTCTTCACTGCCTACTTTATCAACAAAATTTATTTTATATTCTGCGCCATACAGGCTTTTTATGGCATTACTAATTTTTTTGTCAAAACCCCTTGTTGTTAAAAGGTCTGCCACCATAATTTTGAAATTAAAATTTATAGCATTATTTATTACTTCAAATTCAGCATCTTTTATTGCTGCTTTTAAAATAGGGTGTTTATCTGAAATAGAAAATACAATATTCTTAAGTTCCTTCTCTATAGGCTTTTTATCTGTTCCCTCAGCGTATTCCACAGTAATTTCAGAATCATTTAATGAAAATCTTTTCCTTATAAAAGCATTAAGACCTTCAATTTCTTTTAGATCAATATATTTATCTGAACTGATTTTGAGCTCCAGGCTTTTACTCTTCTTCTTCAAAGCCACAGATTGCACAGTTGCCGTACATATATTGCCCTCTGCCTTATAATCGCTAAAAATTTCATTTATCCTATTCAAATTACTTCCCAAAGTTCTTCCTCCAAAAATTTTAGTATATCAATATTATATAAGACAAGCTTCTGTTTGTCATGTATATAAAATAATGAATAAACTTTCTTATCCCTTTTGAAAAGCGCTTAATCTTTTACATTTACCTATCGCAAAATAACGTTAACCGTCCGTTATTTTGCGATAGGCAAATGTAAGATTAACAATGATTTAATATATTTTATATTGTAAGTTTAACTTAAAATACGCGCCACTTCAGATCTGAGATGCGTATAATGTAACAAATATTGAAATAAACGAGGTAATATTGTGGGGTATTATATTAATGTGGAACCTAATGTAAATATTTTTGTGGAAGACCTCAATCCAAAAGGCAGCAAAACAATTTTGTTTGCGCACGGTTGGCCAGGGAACCACAATTTGTTTGAGTACCAATTTAATCAGTTGCCAAAACTGGGATACAGATGTATTGGTATGGATATCCGAGGCTTTGGTATGTCGGATAAACCATGGCATGGTTATGACTATAACCGGCTATCCGATGATGTTCGCTGTGTCATAGATGTCCTTCAATTAAAAGACATCACACTTTGCGGTCACTCGACAGGCGGAGCAATTGTGATACGATATATGGCAAGACACAATGGCCACGGAGTTTCCAAACTTGCTCTATTTGCTGCTGCAGCCCCTAGCTTAATTCAACGTCCATATTTTCCTTATGGCTTACCCAAGCAAGATGTGTTGGATATTATACAAGGTACATACAATGATCGTCCAAAAATGCTCAAAAACTTTGGAGACATTATCTTCAATAATTATGTTACCCCAGCGCTGTCAGATTGGATCTTCGAGTTGGGCATCCAAGCTTCAAGTTGGGCTACAGCAGCTATTGCCAATACATGGTTGGGGGAGGAAGGTTTATTTAAGGACTTGGAAAAAATTTATGTTCCGACTCTGATTCTTCATGGACTCAACGATAAGGTATGCCGTTATCCATTAGCAATTGCGCAAAAAAACGGAATCCGAAATTCCAAACTAGTACCGTTTGAATCTTGTGGTCATTTTCTTTTCTATGACCAACAGGAAAAATTCAATCAAGAGCTGGCGCAATTTATCGAAGACCAGTCTTTATATAGCTTAAACAAGATCCAGAGTTGAAATATTATTCCCTAATAACAAAAACGCGAGCAAATGAAGATGCTTTAACTTCATTTGCTTATGTAAATCTTTTTCACGATTTATCTATATAAAAAGCACTATTAATCTTACATTTGACGGAGCAAAATAACGAACGCTTTAACGTTATTTTGCGATAGGCAAATGTAAAAGATTAATTGCTTTTTAT
>JAUZPS010000021.1 GCA_030705945.1 Bacillota bacterium | reverse complement strand
GCAATAAACATTTTACATCCATTATTAATATTGCAAAATATATACCTTGATTCATAAGTCGCGAAAAGTTCAGCTTTGATAGTAAAATGCAGACGTATTAACTGCATTTTTAATGTAAAATCTTTTTCGCAACTTATATAGAACTCTAAAAATTAGTTTTAGTATAAATACTCTATACTCTGAATCTATACCCCGCGCCCCAAACAGTTTCAATGTATTGAGGATTGGAAGGATCGACTTCGACTTTATCTCTGATTCTTGCGATGTGAACGGTAACAGTAGCAGTGTCACCTAACGAATCTAAACCCCAGATCTTCTCAAAAAGATCTTCTTTACTAAATACTCTGTTGGGATTTAGAGCAAGAAAAAGAAGAAGATCAAATTCTTTCTGAGCAAGGCTTATTTCTCTCTTATTAACATAAACTATGCGGGAATCCTTTTGTATTTCCAGACCTCTTACTTGAAGGACATTGCTGGAATTGTCATTGCGATATTTATTTTTTAATCGTTCATATTTGCCTAAATGAGCGTTTACACGCGCAACCAACTCTCCAGGGCTAAAAGGTTTTGTTATATAGTCGTCGGCTCCAAGACCCAGGCCTCTTATTTTATCTATCTCTTCCTTTTTGGCGGAAACAAGCAAAATAGGAACATCATTGGTATCACGGATTTTGCGTAGGATTTCAAAGCCATCTACACCAGGCAGCATAATATCTAAAATAATCAGGTCATATTCATTTTCATCAATATTCTTTAACCCGCTAAGTCCGTCGCTGCATATATCAACAGTAAAACCGCCGATTTCCAGATAGTCCTTCTGAAGATCAGCTATACTCTGATCATCCTCAACAATTAATATGTTTTTCATTCTTATACCATCCCTTTCGGTTTAAGCCTTTTTAAGTGAGAATAGGATGCTGGTTCCTTCATTATCCTTGCTTATACACCATATCTTGCCGGAATGACCTTCCACAATCTGTTTTGCTATAGCAAGTCCCAGCCCGCTGCCGGCCTTTGTGCTTCTTGCCGTGTCCGCGCGGTAAAATTTATCAAATATATGGGGCATGTCGCCCTTCGGTATTCCTGAACCATTATCTTTTATTTCAACAATTATTGTCGAATCAGTTTCTCTTAGAGTTATTTCAATAATGCCATTTTCCTTATTCATATATTTTTTTGAGTTATCCATAATATTTAATACAACTCTTCTGATCTGCGCTCGGTCTATTACCAAAAATCTATGTTCAGGAAGGAGGTTTTTAAGTTCTATTTTAATATTTGCTTTCTCCATTTCAGGCTCAATTTCTTCTATGCAATGCCGAAAGAAGGTATAGATATCGGATTGTTCAAAATTAAAAGGCATTTGCTTTAAGTCTAGCTTGGAATGAAGCAAAAGGTCATCGATCATAGAGTCAACCTGAACTGCTTTAGAATAAATGGTTTTTAAGTATTTTTCAACTTTCTCGGGACTGTTTGCAACACCGTCAAGTATTCCTTCAACATAGCCCTTAATGGAAGTTATAGGCGTTTTAAGATCATGAGATATACTGGAAACAAGCATTTTTCTGTTCTCGTCATATTTAGCCTGAGTATAAACAGATTCTTTGAGTTTTAGTCTCATTTGTTCGAAGGAGCGGCATAATTCTCTTATTTCGCCCTGACCTTCCTCAATAACTTCGTGAGCAAGATTTCCGCAGCTGATCTCGCTTGCTGCTGACTTAAGGCGTAATATGGGCTTTAGTATGCTATTTGAAAATGAATATGTAAATATCAGATTTGTCAGTATAAATGTAGCAAAAAAAGTTACGATTACAAATATGATAAAGTTTCTTGAAGCCACCACATCTTTGTCTATTTGAGCTAATAATATGATGTTGCCGGGGCTGTTATCAGAGAAAGTCTCATTTATTATTTTAATGATAAATGGAGTTCCATTTAAGTAAATGGTGCTTTTCATAAAACTGTGTTTTGCAAAGTCAAGGCACTTGTCAATATCTTCCGGGCTGTAATCTTTCGTAGAAAATATCACATTGTTGTTTTTTAATATAATCGCATTGGCATTCATACTTGAAAGCCTTGAACCGAGGCTCTGCTGGAAATCCTTATCCAATAGAAACTCGGAGTTTTTTTGAAATGAGTTGCTGTCAGTTTTAAAAAACTCATATTCAATATTCGTAAGATTCTTGATACTATCTGAAGTGATGTTGGTATCAAAAATTGTATATGAAATAAAAATATATAGACACGAAGCTATGATAGTTATCAATAAAGGTACTATCATTATAGCAGTATTCGTAAATACGATATGTTTCTGAAGTCGACTCATAAGATCACCTTTTATATATCTTTTTTATCAAACAAGTAAAAGCCAGCTGTAAAGAACATCAGAGATAAAGCTATCATTATAAGAAATTCTTGGGATAACACTGAAGCTTGAAGCTTATCTGCCATCCAATGACTATACCAGCTGAACATTGAGGTAATAAACAATATTTTGAATGAACCAAATGCTAATTCCAAAAATTTAGAAACAACTAATATTATTATGCAAATAAAGAATGTTGTAGTTCCGCTTTTTAAAAGATTAGCCAGAAATACAATCATTAAAGCAGCCGCTGTCATTGGAAAAACTGTAACTAAATATGATAGAATTACTCTAAATACTTTAGTAAAAGTAACAGCTCCAGGATTGAATAATATACCTCCTATAATAGATAATACCATAACAACTAGCAGATTAACCATTATAAAAAAGACGATGGCGGCAATTTTAGACGTAAAAAGTTTTATTCTCGAGGCCGGCCTTATTAATACTACCTTCATTGTGTTTTGGCTAAATTCTCCGGCAAAAATATCAATGGATACCAAAATGGTAAATAAGGGTAGGATTGTATTTGCAAACATGGACAGGATTAACAAAGGAAATTCTGTTCTGTCAGTTCCTCTTGATCCCATGCTGAATCTGAAGCCGAATACAACCAGTTGGCCTATTACTATAGCGAAAATGGATAGGATTATAATTAACAGGGCTTTTTTCTTTTTATATACTTTTTCTATTTCGTTTATAAATGAGGCTTTAAGCTCTGCCATTGCTGTCGACCTCGCTTATAAAGTAGTTTTCCAGAGTTGAGTGATTTTCTAAAATATCCACGGTGTAATCCTCGCTTATAAGCTTTCCTTCATGAATTATGCCAACCCTGTTACAGGTGAGTTCAACATCATGGATAAGGTGACTGGAAATAAAAAAGGTTGTTGTTTCTTCTTCAGAGAGCCTTTTAAAAAGATTTCTCATTGATACCATGCCTTCAACATCAAGTCCGTTTAGTGGCTCATCCAATATTATAAGCTTTGGTTTTGATAGTATTGCCGAAGCTATACCAAGCCTTTGCTTCATGCCAAGCGAAAAATTTCTAACTATTTCATTCTTGTATTTCAATATACCTGTGATGTCCAGTACTTCTTCGATTCTTTTTATGTCTATATCTGAATAATATCTGGAAATCTGTCTTAGGTTTTCATAAGCAGTGAGAGATGAGTACGATTCAGCTGTTTCAATAATGCAGCCAACATTTCTCATCGCTTTTTCATATTCTGACATGACGCTGTGACCAAAGATTATTACATCACCGCTATCTGCTTTCATAAGGCCGGTCATTATCTTCATTGCGGTAGATTTACCCGCGCCGTTTGAGCCGAGAAAACCATAGATATCTCCTTTATTTAAAAATAAATTAATATCCTTAATTCCTCTGCCGTTTTTGTACAGCTTGCTGAGCCCTTTTATCTCTAAAATTGGTTGCATTTGAATCCCCTTTGAATTTATCTGTATGTTTCGTGATAAACATTTTACATTAACTTTTAAAATCACGAAACATATACCTTGTTTATCTATATTAAAAGTCTAATAAATCTTACAGTTTCATAAAGGGACTGCCTGAATTATTCAGGTAATCCCTTTATGGAATAAGTCCTCGACTTTATAATGGCTTTGTTAATCAAATATCCTGTAAAAATTATTATCAAAATTAGAGTGATTAAATTGATTTCCATAATTGTTAAAGGAAATTTTTCCATTTATAGTGTCAAAATTTATTGACCCTATCTTTTCATTACCCTTTGAATCAGCATATTTATATTCAGCAGCTGTGGAAGAGTCTGGAATTGAGCCTATAAACTGAAACTCCCTGTTTCTGCCTTTATAATCCTCATAGTCCTTATTATATTTTTCGTAGTAATGGCCAATAAAATTATTGTCATCAATTCTTGTAAGTTCAACAAACCTTTCACCGATTTTTAAAAAATGACCATCTTTATCAATAACAATATCATTTTTATATAAGCCGGCGAATTTACCAGGTAAATTGGTGTATTGAGGTGGATTTATTTTCTCTACCTTTTTACCTTTTAAATCAGGTTTAGAAATTTCAGTAGAATTTATATCTAAAAGTTTCGCAGAAAAAGCAGTATTTAAGTCGTGCTGCTCTCCATTAAAGTTTTTGCCGGATATTACGCATTCAGCGTCTAATTTAATAATTATACCATCCTTATTTGTTATTGCATTACCTTTAACAGATTTTAAAAAAAGATCATCTGAAAGTTGAGGAAATTTTGAATCATCACTATCAAAGGCTCTGTCAGTAACCTGTTTTTTAAACTCAAAAGATATTAAAGCATTTATGATTGGAGGAATCTGACCTTCATTTATAGAACCGCTGAACTCAATAGAACCGTCTGACCTCTCATCAGCCAATACATTATCTTTTAAGTTTCCTATAAATAAATCAAATAATTTTTCGATTTCAATTGAAATTGAATCTTTGCTAGGAATTATTGAACTCTTTATAAAAGTATTTCCGTTGTTAAAAACATAATATGTATCATCAACTGAATCATAAGAAATCGAATTTTCCAGATCATTGTAATAATGACGGATTTGGTTTTGGGCCTTTCCATATTCCAGTTGGTTGAAGGTCTCGGTAGCGGTTTTACTCTGCTTTTCTAAGCTATAGTTCTTTAAAATAGTTTTATCATTGTCTCTAATTATTATATTGGTTGAAAGGGTATAGTTCTGAAAACTTTGATCCATGCTTTTAAGAGTATTCTTTATTGAAGCTTTTAGTTTCTCGTAACCGGTATGGTTTGAAATCTGGGCGAAAGCTGTTGTAACAAATATTACAAGCCCAAGACAGAAGCTAAAAGCCATTATCATTCTTTTATTTGTACGCATTTATACCTCTCCTTTAAAAAAACAGGAAGACTTTCTTTATCAATTTAAAAGGGCCATCAACCTATATAAAAAGCAATTAATCTTTTACATTTGCCTATCACAAAATAACGTTAAAGCGTTCGTTATTTTGCTCCGTCAAATGTAAGATTAATAGTGCTTTTTATATAATTAGGGAGTTCCAAAAAATACCTTGTTCAAGTTTTGTATGATGGAAACCCATTTTATCAAGTTTTTGAAACTCCCAGTTGCTAAGTTTTTTTGATACTACCTTATGCAAAATATATATAAGTTGCGAAAAAGATTTTACATTAAAAATGCAGTTAATACGTCAGCATTTTATTATCAAAGCTGAACTTTTCGCAACTTATGAATCAAGGTATATATTTTGCGATATAAAAAATGGATGTAAAATGTTTATTGCAAAATATATAATTGGTTTTAATATAATTTTATATTATACATATTGATTTCATATAAAATAATTATAAACAATTTATAAACAATGTTAAAGCATTACTATTATATAACATTTAATTTACCGTAAGAGGTTGAAATTATTGGATATCTAAAGATAATTGAAAAATACAGAAAAAGGCCGCCTTTTAAGGTGGCCAGCACTTTTCTGATACTGCCTAAATGATATTATTCAAGCTCCAGAAGCACTGCTCTAGCAGGACTACCATCAACGCCTTCGATATTTAAAGGTAAGCATGAAAAGAAATATTTTCCTGCTGAAACTTCCTTTAAATTTAAGCCCTCAATTACTCCAATGTTATTTGATAGGAGCAGGTAATGAGAGTGAAAACCGGTTGAATAAAAACTATCAATAGAAAGATAGTCGACGCCAATTGTTTTAACGCCTTTTTCGAGAAGGAGTTCAGCTGCAGTCTTATCTAAATATACAAAATCCTTTTGGAATTCTTCACTTTCAGGAATCTCACTGTTTCTTGTTTTAAAAAAAACTATATCATTCTCTTTTAGTGGCAGATCCCTAATATGGTCAGCAGTTATACACTCTTTTACGTCAAGCTCAAATACAGATGCATAACCTATATATCTTGATAAATCAAGCCTGCTAATATCCAATGAATCGTCAATGTAATGCATAGGAGCGTCAATATGAGTGCCGGAATGGAGCCCCATATTAATAAACGATACATTGCACACATCGCCCTCTTTTATTGATGAGTTTCTGCCTATAGAGATTCCACTGTCTCCAGGCCAAACAGTCATACCTATTTTAATTTTTCTGCTAACATCTATAATTCTTTTAATATTCATTAGACCTCTTTTTGGTTGAAAACTATTCAAGCTTCATTTCAAATCTGTCAAAGTTTACATTTTCGACAAACTGTTCTTTGCTAAAGAAAGTCGTTCTAAAGGAAACAAACTCTTTGGTATTTTTTTTCAACCACATGGGTACAGGTATATCTAATTTTTTACATAACTTAACGAAACACGTTTCAAGTCTGTCTCTATAAGGTAAACCGGTATCTTCTTCTGAAATATCCTCGGCTCTAATTATTCTATTATCCCTTACTAATTTACCAACTAACTTCAAAGTTTACATCCTTTCATTACATACTGCCGCAAGGTAATATAACTTCATTCAAGCAGTTATCCTACTTAGGTTCAGCTCGCCTTATCCGGCTTAGTAGTTTATATTAGGTAGTATCAAAAAAATAACTGGTTGTTTCAAAAACTTGATATAATAAGTTTTCGTCATATAAACTTGAACAATGAATTTTTTGAAACGCCCTTAATTAAAGCATTGTTTTTTATCTATTATAAACTATTTACTTGATATCTGCATACCCTCAATTTATATAATGTCTGGGAAATTACAGTGTAAAATTATATTAAAATCAATTAACCTTTTACATTTATCTATCGCAAAATACTGTTAAAACCATTCGTTATTTTGTTGTGCTAAATGTAAGATTAATAGTGCTTTTTATATAATAACGATTTTAAATAAGTTGGTATATAAAGAATTTCAATGATCAAAGAAATACAATTTTATTCTTCAACATTTTCTTTGGAAAAATAAATATAAACACCGCATAAAATATTACACTTACCGTTTAGACCCTCACAATATTCAAAGGGTATTTTACCTACTTGTTCATCTCTTTCAATGATACATTTTTGAAGGTCGCAATACCCCATACAACCTTTCAAGCGTTTCAAAAAAGTAGCTTTTTTATAATATGAGCAGTACACTTATAAGCCTCCCCTGCTTATTTTGCGTAATTAACTCTAATTACTTCCTCCCCATAACTACAAAATATAAAATTAAATTTCAGTAGTATATATTACTATTAATGGACTAAAAAGTTATATACACAATAAAATAATACTATAAATATAAAATAATGGGAAGACTATATTTTTTAAAATTAATAAAATATTTGCAGGAAATAAACCAAAAAAAATTAATTGATGATATATATTATTTACGTTTTAAATATTATATAATTAAATAATAAATAAAGAAAAAGAAGAGATTAAGTTAATACAAATTATATGATTTTAGGCAGTAACAAAAAAACTTAGCAACTGGGCGTTTCAAAAACTTGATATAATGAGTTTTCATCATACAAAACTTGAACAAGGAATTCTTTGAAACGCCCTTAGTTAAATAAAAGTTGGGCATTGTATTCATTCAAATGATAACGAACCATATAACATGCGTTAAATTCATATCATTTTCAAAGCTGCTTCAAACTAGTATTCGCAACCGTTGCAAGGAATGATTTAATTATAATATTGTCGGAAGTAATTCTATTATTCCTAATTCAAGCCTACACTAATTTTGCCAATCGATAAGCAATTTTATTTTGAGTTTAACTTAAAGGTAACAAATCCGCTTTAAGGTTTTGATCGTATTCTTTTTTAAGAGATAATATTTCACTGTTTCCAAATTATAAGCGCTATTAATCTTACATTTGACAGAGTATAATAACGAACGCTTTAATATTATTTTGTGATAGGCAAATGTAAAAGATTAATCACTTTTAATATAAATTAAAATCAATTTACTAAGAGGTAAGAAACAATGGATTCTATGAATGATGTTATAACAAGGATTAGAGATGGCGAATCCCATTTAACAGAAAAGTTTATTGAAGATAACAAGGATTTCATATTGAGGGTTGTTAGCGTTTCATTGGACAAATCAACTGTTGTTAAAAACAGTGACGAGTTTAATATTGGACTTCAAGCGTTTAAGTATTCTATTGATTCTTATGAAATCAATTCTGATGAAAGCTTTCTTGAGTTTGCGGAAAAAAATATAAAAAAGTGGATAATGGATTACCTTATAAAGAATTCCCAGTCATATTCGCAATACAACCAAAGCTTTAGTGAAGGTTGCTATGACACAAATTGTGAAGCTAGTGAGGAGATTTCCTCATTAAAAGAAGAGCTTTGGAAGTTTGGAATAACTATTCTGGATTTGGTAGATTCAACGCCTAAAAAGCCCTATCTCGTAATGCGCGCGGTAAAACTTGCAAAAGATATAAGCAATTCGAATGAGCTCTATAAAAAGTTGATAAATACAGGAAGAATTCAATATGGAAACTTGGAATTAGACAGTACCGATAAAAAGATATTAAGTGAATATTCAAAATTTGTAATAGCGTTATGCCTTATTATGAAGAGCAAGCTTGAAATTATAAAAGGTTACATTAAAAATGTTGAAATGCAGTGGAAATTATCAAATTCTCTTGGTGTAGTTCTGGAAATGAAGGGAATTAGCGCCGTTATTATCACAGAAGATTGCAGGTTCGCGCTTATTGACAGACCTCTTAATACTTGGGTAGGCAGTGAGTTGCAGTACAAGAATTATTTAAATGAAAAAACTAACGTAATTAGAAATAAGTATTTAATTATTGCTGCTTGTATTTTTGTTGCTGCAGCAGCTATTATTTTGGGTATTGCCACAAAAAACCTGAGGACTAATTACCGGGGAAATATGGTATCTATGGAAGACCATACAAAAGTTAATAATAATGCTCAAAAAGATGGAGATGCTAAAAGTGATGGTAAAAACATTTCTGAAAATAATTTAGATGGCAGACCTAAAGATGGGTCAAATGATTTAAAGAGTGATTTACCAACGCCCTCAGAATTGGGAATAACTCAATTGTCGTCTGATCAAAAAAATATGAATTTGAATAATCCGTCTGATCAAAAGCAAATGCCTCAAAGCGCGCCAACATTAAATAATGCCGATAAAAATAAAACAAGCGTTAACACCACGATAAATTTGTCAACGCCAAAAGCAGTTCCTGCAGCCGGAGTTACTTCAAATCCGAATGTCAAATCTCCAGACTCTCAGACTTCGGATGTTAGCGCTACAAATAGCCCTGAAAAAGATATCGACGGACAACAGGAAAAGCTGAATGAGCCAAAAGCGACTGGAGAGCCGGGGAATGTTGTTATTAGCAGTGATAGAAACAATGTAAAGGTCAATGATGAGTTTACAATAAAAGCGTTAATGATAGGCGGAAATAATGGAACTGATTGGACGCTGTATGAAAATGGCAGAATTGTTTCGACTATGAAGAGACCGGATAATACTCCTGATATGCAGCTGATAACAAGAATTATTACAGCGGAAATGCCAGGATTATATACTTATAAATGCGTCTTTTCAAATTCATTCGGAAGCTCTGAAAGCGAAACGATTCAGGTTGTGGTCACACAATAATTTTAGTGAATTATTGTAATTACAAGTTAAGGATAGATCATAAAAAATATCCCTTCCCAACAATGATAAACTATTGAGTTATTTTATCGTTGGGAAGGGATATTTTTTATCTGCTTTTGTCTTAAGCAAGAGCTAAGGGTGTTTCAAAAAATTCCTTGTTTAAGTTTATATGACAAAACCCATTATATCAAGTTTTTGAAACGACCAGTTGATAAGTCTTCTTTTTGATACTACCTAAAGCATAATTTAATTTTTGCTGATTATACTGTCTCCAAGCTCTGCTATAATTCTGTTGATTGCGTTAAGGTACGCTTTTACGCTGGCTTCAACAATATCTGTGCTTACGCCCCTGCCTATGAAGAATTTGCCATCTTTAAAGGCTTTTACAGTAACTTCGCCAAGGGCGTCTTTTCCTTCTGTTACAGCCTTTAAAGAGTATTCTTCAAGTTCGATTGAAAATCCGATAAGTCTATCCATAGCGTTAAATGCCGCGTCAACGGGACCATCGCCTGTTGCTGCTTCTGAAATAATATTGCCGTTTCTCTTAAGGCTAATAACAGAATTTGCTATTACCCTGTTGCCGCTGCTGATCTGGAAACTATCCAATTCAAAAACTTCCGGTATTTCAGAAACTTTTTCCTTAACTAAAGCTTCTATATCTCTGTCCGAAACTTCCTTTTTCTTGTCAGCCAAGCCTTTAAATTGTTCAAAGGCTTTTTGCGTCTCTTCAGCGCTTAGGGAATAGCCAAGTTCCTTCAACCTCTCCTCAAAAGCATGACGACCTGAAAGTTTCCCTAAAACCATTCGGTTTTGAGTGAGACCAATGGATTCTGGGGTCATAATCTCGTATGTGCTCTTTTCAGAAAGCACGCCGTGTTGATGAATTCCAGACTCATGAGCAAAAGCGTTGGCGCCGACTACTGCTTTGTTTGGCTGAACATTGACACCTGTGAGGCTGCTTACGAGTTTGCTCGTTCTGTAAATCTGGACTGTATCTATGTTGTGAGTTATATCCTTATAATAATCTTTTCTTGTGTTGAGGCCCATTACGATTTCTTCCATGGAAGCGTTTCCGGCTCTTTCGCCCAAACCGTTGATAGTGCACTCCAATTGTGTAGCTCCGTTAACCATGGCAGCTAATGAATTGGCTACAGCCAGCCCAAGATCATTATGGCAATGAACGCTGATGTCAACTTTATCAATATTGGGCACATTATTTTTTATACCTTTAATAAGGCCGCCAAACTCAGAAGGTGTTGAATATCCTACAGTATCAGGGATATTGACAACTGTGGCGCCTGCTTTTATAACCTCTTCAACAACCTTGTAAAGGAAATCTATTCTGGTTCTGCTTGCGTCCTCTGCTGAAAACTCAACATCTTCACAGTATTTTTTTGCATATTTAACCATGGAGATCGCCCTTTGAAGAGCTTCTTCCTCAGTCATTTTTAATTTATATTTCAAGTGAATTTCTGATGTTGCAAGGAAAGTGTGAATTCTTGGCTTTTTTGCGTATTGAACTGCTTCCCACGCCCTGTCAATATCTTTTTCAACCGCGCGGCACAAACTTGCTATCGTCGAATTTTTTATATTCTCGGCAACAGCTTTTACTGCTTCAAAATCACCGGGCGAAGCAATAGCAAAACCAGCTTCAATTATGTCTACACCTAATTTTTCTAATTGTTTTGCAACCTCTAACTTTTCATTTATGTTTAAGTTAACACCCGGGGTCTGCTCCCCATCTCTTAAGGTTGTATCAAAAATTTTTATCTGGGTAGCCATGATGCCCACTCCTTTCTATTAATCAATCTCATATTCATAAATATCTTAAAAAATTAAATAGTGTTGAATAAATCAATATTTTTTCTCTATATAAATTCCGAAAAAGATTTTACATTAAAAATGCAGTTAATACGTCTGCATTTTACTATCAAAGTTGAACTTTTCGCAACTTATGAATCAAGGTTTATATTTTGCAATATAAAAAATTGATGTAAAATGTTTATTGCAAAATATATAGTTATATGATTGAAGGTTTATCTTGACTCGCTGACATTTGCGAAAACGTGATGTATGGTGAGTTTTGTTGAGATAGAGGAGCTCTCTATCTCAACAATGATAGATTAATCTGTTAAAATCAATTAATCTTTTACATTTAATATATATTCCTGTGATTATTTCTTAAGCCAGCTCATCATTTTTCTGAGTTCGGTACCAACTTTTTCTAATTGATGTTCAGATTCATTTCTTCTCATAGAAAGGAATTCTGCTTTTCCGCCTGCGTTGTTTTCAGCTATCCAATTGGAAGCAAATGTACCGTTCTGAATCTCTGTAAGTACTTTTTTCATTTCTTTTCTTGTCTCTTCAGTAATTATTCTCTTACCGATCATGTAATCGCCGTATTCAGCAGTGTCGCTGATTGAGTATCTCATGAAAGCGTATCCGCCTTGGTTTATAAGGTCTACGATGAGCTTCATTTCATGGATGCATTCAAAGTATGCGATTTCAGGTTGATAGCCTGCTGCAACGAGAGTCTCAAAACCTGCTTTCATTAACTCTGTAACGCCGCCGCAGAGAACTGCTTGTTCGCCAAATAAATCTGTTTCAGTTTCTTCTCTGAAAGTAGTTTCGAGAATACCTGCTCTACCAGCGCCTATACCTGACGCGTAAGCAAGAGCATAATCCTTTGCTTTGCCGGAAGCATCCTGATGCACAGCTATTATTGAAGGAACTCCCTTACCTTCTTTGTATTGACTTCTTACTGTATGACCAGGTCCCTTTGGAGCAACCATTATAACGTCAACAAACTTTGGTGGAATAATCTGATTGTAGTTGATGTTGAAGCCATGAGCGAACATTAAAACATTGCCTTCTTTAAGGTTTGCTTTAATGCTTTGTTCATAAACTACAGGCTGAAGCTGGTCAGGAACTAGCATAATAATAAAATCGCCCAATTTAGCAGCTTCTTCTGTGTTAACAACCTTAAGTCCATCGTTGGTTACTTTTTGTCTTTCTTCTGCAAATCCTTCAGGTAAACCTACAACTACATTTATTCCGCTGTCCTGTAAGTTCTGAGCATGAGCATGCCCTTGGCTTCCGTAACCTATTACAGCTACTGTTTTACCTTTCAATAATCCTAAATTACAATCACTATCATAATACATCTTTGCCATAGATTCTCACTCCTCATCATTTTTAGCTTTTATATATTTATTGCCTCTTTCGATAGCAATAGTTCCCGTTCTTACGATTTCTACAACACCAAATTGTTTAAGCATATCCTCTAACGCGTTTACTTTATCTGAACTACCTGAAGCTTCTATTGTAAGTGTGCTTTTTGAAACATCTACTATTTTGGCTCTGAAGATTTCAACAATCTGAATGATTTCAGCTCTGGTCTGGGCTGATGCGGACACTTTTATAAGAGCAAGCTCCCTGCTTACAGAATCAGACTTTTCAAGCTGCTTGATTTTAAGGACATTAATGAGCTTGTTTAGCTGTTTGGTAACCTGGTCAACAATGTAATCATCCCCATCTACAACAATAGTAATTCTGGAAATATCAGGGTTTTCGGTGACGCCAACTGCCAGACTATCTATATTAAAGCCTCTTCTACTGAACAAACCTGAAACTCTCGACAATACTCCAGCATGATTTTCCACCAACACCGTTAATAGATGCTTTGCCATAATTTCTCACTCCTTTCGGTATAATGACAAATAAAAAACCTTTCGACTCTGCAATGTTGCAGGGACGAAAGGTTATAATTCTCACGTGTTACCACCCTAATTTGACATACTCTTACAAGTAGATCCTTAGTGAGTATCAATTATTGATACTCGGACTATAACGTGGTCAACGTTGCAGCTTACTAATAACTTCAGCAACAATGCTCAGGAGCGAGTTATACATACACATCTTGTATCGGTTTACACCAGCCACCGACTCTCTTTAACAATTAAATGTATCTTAGGTCCATCATCGCAATTAACTTTTCTGGATATTAAAATAAATAATATCAGATAAAGGCATTGATGTCAATAATAAAAATGAAAAATTTACAAGAAATATTATTCTAAAATGCTGTATCTCTTTCATCAATTCCAAATATATTGATAAATGGATTTCTTTCAATACCTTTTTGGAGCATTTTGTGTTTTAGAACATTGAAATGGCCGCAATTTTCACAAAGAAAGTTCAGTCCCTCCTTTTTAGACAGCTTTGATACAGGTAGCTCAACAACTACTGATTGACAATTGTAACACCTTAATTCCATATTAACATTCATCAGGAGCACCTCGGTTTGTAAGGATTCAAATTTATTTTTACTAATATATTCTATAAATATTCATAGATTTTGTTCCATAAAGTTAATTTAGTGCTTATTTTAGAAAGCTGTTATATAATTATTATATTCTTTGGTTTACAGTTCGGAACCTTATAATGACAGATCAATAAAGAGTAAGTATTTTTAGATAAAAAAATGCCCTTGTCTCCAAGGGCTATAGGGGAGTAATTTTTTGCTATAATATTTATCGGTTAAACAAAGAGTTACTTTAGTTATTTTTATTATTTCAAATTAAAATATTTTTAAAAAGGTGAAAAAAAATGGTTAAAATGATTTCATGGAATGTAAATGGACTAAGGGCATGCGCGGAAAAAGGTTTTATTGAATTTTTCAAGAAGGTGGACGCGGATATTTTTTGTGTTCAGGAAAGCAAGCTGCAGGAAGGTCAGATTGAACTTGACCTTGAGGGTTATTACCAGTATTGGAGTTATGCGGCCAAAAAAGGCTATTCCGGGACCGCTGTATTTACAAAAGTCAGACCTTTATCTGTTGTAAACGGAATAGGTATTGAGGAACATGATAACGAAGGTAGAACTATTACATTAGAGTTTTCAAGGTTTTATCTAGTAGATGTATATACGCCTAATGCGAAAAGGGCTCTGGAAAGGCTGCAATACAGGATGGAATGGGAAGATGATTTCAGAAAGTATCTTCTTAAGCTTAATTCTCATAAGCCTGTGATTGTATGCGGGGATTTGAACGTAGCTCATAAGGAAATTGATCTTAAAAATCCCTCCTCAAATAGAAAAAATGCGGGTTTTACTGATGAAGAAAGAGGGAAGTTTTCAGAATTGATAGATGCCGGTTTTATAGATACATTCAGATATTTTTATCCGGATAAAAAAGACGCGTATACTTGGTGGTCATACATGTTTAAGGCCAGAGAAAAGAATGCTGGATGGCGTATAGATTATTTTTGCGCTTCCCAAAGTTTGAAAGAAAAACTTATAGACGCTAAAATTCATGATGAGGTAATGGGATCGGACCATTGCCCGGTTGAGCTTACTATTGACGATGAACTATAGAAATTATAGACAAATGTGAAAAATTAATTGGTTTTAATATAGAGTCTATAATCGTCCAATAATATTATAATTGAATTATGCAAATTAGTAATTTATTGCTGTTCTATTGAATTATTATTGCTGTAAAGTTTAAAATATATATAGTTGTATTCATAATGATCAATAAATAAAATTAAAAGCGCTATTAATCTTACATTTGGCAGAGCAAAATAACGAACGCTTTAACGTTATTTTGTGATAGGCAAGTATAAAAGATTAATCACTTTTAATATAGAATAAGGTGAGAATTTGCTTCAAATAACGGATGATGATATTAAAAAAATAGCTTCACATAAATTGGCTTACGAAAATGGTATAAATTTAATGGATAATGTGAAATCCATCGAATACATCAAGTACGATAATGCCATTTCAGGAGTAGTTGCAGGCGCGGATAATTATTTTACATTTGTAAAATTAAGGAGTAATGGTACGGTGTATTCCTTTAATTGTCAATGCGATGAATTTTTTCATAGCAACGGAGCATGCAGGCATATAGTCGCGCTGCTTTTTAGAGCAAAGCAAAAGTATGGCCAGACAGACGCTAAAAAGACTTTGACAGATGTTCTTATCCCATTTTCATTTACGAAGAATGTCAGAAAGTATATACCATTGCGCTTATGGATTGAACAGACTATTGCGTCTCAGGACAGAGATAGTGTTTACTTAGAAGTGAAAATGAAGGTTGGAGAGAACAAGCCTTATGTAATAAGGGATGTAAAAGCTTTTCTTGAAGCCGTTAATGAAAGCAGAACAATGTATTTTACCAAGAAGTATGAAATTGACTTCAGACATGCTTATTTTGAGGGCGTTTCTAAAAAAGTGATCGACTTCTTAGTTGAAACTTTAAATAAAGAAAAGCTCCAGCAGAAATATATGACTCCTCGTTATTATTCTTATTCATATTATAACGATTACTCCCTAAGTATATTTGAGAAAAATACTGTTAAGCTGTATGAAGATAATCTTAAGAACTATCTGGAAATAATTAAGGATGCTGAAACACCCATAAATTGCAATGGTATTGATCATGAAAGTTTAAAAATTGTAAATGATATTGACTTGAGCATTGATATTGAGGAAAAAGATAATAACCTTATTATGAAAGCTGATTATGATGAGAATACAAAAATAATGGCTTTGACTCAGGATTTTGAATATGCCATTGACCCATACAGAGCTGTAATATATAGAATACCGCCTGAAAAAAGAAGCCTTATTGAAAATGTTCACAAGGCCAGATCTGAGAGAAAGAAGCCTTTATACAAAATAGCGAAGGAAGACCAGACCCATTTTCTTAAAAGGTTTGTTCCTGGTTTAGAGAGCTCATGCCATGTTAATATAAATCCAGAATTGACAAAGAAGGTACTAGAACAGACTCTTGAAACTAAAATTTATTTTGACGCTACACAAAAGGGAGTTGTGGCAAAGGTTGAATTCTGTTATGGAGAGAATGTTATAAGACCTGGCATGCCCGACAATGAAATCAATTTAATGTTCCGGGATAATGAAAAGGAAAATGAAATTTTAGAGCTTATGAAGGCTTCGGGTATGCATCAAAGAGGTGAATATTTTTTCTGTGAAACTGATGGAGATATAGTTGAACTCCTTACTGAAAAGATGGATAAACTGAAGGAAGCGGCTGAAGTATATTATTCAGAAGCGTTTAAAGCCCTCAATATAAGAAATGTGAACAGTGTCCGAATGGGTGTAAGACTTAATTCTGATTCAAATCTATTGGAGTTTGACTTTCAAGTGGATGATTTTGGAGATGATGATTTAATTAAGCTTTTGGAATCAGTAAAGGAGAAAAAGAAATACTACAGATTAAAAAACGGCTCTATTATAAAGCTTGATAACCGTGAACTGTTAGATTTATCAGAACTTTTCTCAGATCTTGATATTAACGATAAAAAAATCAAAAACTCTAAGATAAATCTGCCGGCAAACAGAGCTTTGTTTTTGGACAACTATTTGGAGGAGAAAGAGTTTAAGGCAGTTGTAAAAAATGAAGATTATGAGAAACTGGTAAGTGAGATATTGAACCCAAAGGATCTTAAAATAAAGCTGGATAAAGACCTTAATAAAATATTGAGAGATTATCAGAAATTCGGCTTTAAATGGATGAAGACACTTGCACATTATGGCTTTGGCGGGATTCTGGCAGATGACATGGGTCTTGGAAAGACCCTCCAGGTTCTTAGTTTTATTAAAAGCGAGAAGGCGGAGAATGGAAAGCCTAGTCTTGTTGTTGCTCCGACATCCTTGATTTTTAACTGGAAGGCTGAGGTAGATAAGTTTGTTCCCGACCTGAAGGTAACCGTAATAGCAGGAACAAAAGGTGAAAGGGATAGTCTTATCGAAGAAATGGAAAAGTACGACATAGTTGTGACTTCCTACGGAGCTCTTAAAAGGGATATTGAACAATATGAGAAGAGGGAATTTAGTTATATCTTTGTTGATGAAGCGCAGCATATAAAAAATCCTGCCACTTTAAATGCGGGAAGCGTTAAAAGTCTTAACTCAAAAGGTTGTTTCGCTATGACCGGTACGCCTATAGAAAATACACTTACCGAGTTGTGGTCAGTATTTGATTTCATTATGCCTGGATATTTGATGAGCCATCAGAAGTTTATTAAGAAGTTTGAAACGCCAATAGTAAGAAATAGTGATAAAGAGGCGCTGATGAAACTTTCGAGGTTTATAAAGCCTTTTGTGCTGCGAAGGCTTAAAAAGGATGTTCTAAAAGAGCTTCCAGAGAAAATTGAGAGCAAGGTTATTGCAGAAATGACAAGCGAGCAGAAAAAGCTATACGCGGCTTACCTTAAAAAGGCTCAAGGAGAAGTAGCCGCGGAAATAAAAAACAACGGAATAGAAAAGAGCAAAATCAAAATTCTTGCTGTTTTGACAAGGTTAAGGCAGCTTTGCTGCCACCCTTCCACATTCATAGAAGAATACAAGGGAGGAAGCGGGAAGCTTGAAACCTTGATGGAGTTACTTGAAGGCTCTATCCAATCCGGTCATAGAATACTCATTTTTTCCCAGTTTACAAGTATGCTTAAGATAATAGGAAAGGAACTTAACAAACTAAACATCTCATTTTTCTATCTTGACGGCAGCACGCCAGCAGAAGATCGTATGAGTATGGTTAATGACTTTAACTCTCTAGAAAGGCCCGTTTTCCTTATTTCCTTGAAAGCAGGAGGAACAGGGCTAAATCTCACGGCGGCAGACATTGTAATACACTATGATCCATGGTGGAATCCTTCTGTTGAAGACCAAGCTACCGACAGGGCGTATAGAATTGGCCAGACAAAGGCTGTTCAGGTATTTAAAATCGTAGCGAAAGGAACAATAGAGGAAAGAATTCTCGAACTTCAGGAAAAGAAGAAAGATCTTATAAACAGTGTTATTCATGCAGGTGAAAACCTTGTAACAAAATTAAGCGAAAAGGAAATAAGGGAATTATTCCAGATGGAATTATAAATATTTATGAAAAACGTTTTTCACAAAATTATAATCAAATTTGTACAGGCGCAAAAATCCATCAGATGAATATTTTATATTAGGTGTAAACATTTTATCTAAAAAGGATGGCGTGACGTAAATGAGCGAAAAAAGAGGCTTTGGCGGTTTGTTTGACAATTGTGAAATATTGTTTTTTATCATCGTGTTCTTATTGTTATTCTGGGGTTGCACAGGACCAGCATGTGATAATACTTAATCTGTGCAGTAAGGAATGATTGAAAAATTACTTCCGATTCTGAACGGGTTTTCACGAGTTAAGTGAACACGTAAGCGAAGATTTTATCGGAAGTTATTTTTTCAACATTCCTAAATATAAATTTACTTAAATAAAATCCTCTTAACTATTTTTATCTGTAATAGTAACAAATTAAAAGCCCCGGTTATACGGGGTTTTTAATTTGTTACTCCAATATGTTTATCCGATCTATTGCGGATTCAATTTACTGCGAATCAAATCCTCCAATATGACAAAGTCTTGAGCTAATGAAGGCTTAGATGTCTGGCGTTTGCCGATATTTACCGAGTATAATGCTTCAGCATACAAGCCGGTTTTTTCAAGAGCCTCAGCCAAGTTGTACCAGTTAGCGGGGTTTTCTGGCTGCTGTTTTAATTTATTTGCATAAATAGGTAGGACTCTGCTGTAGTAGTATTGTTTGGATTCTTTGGATAGCTCAAGCTCTGCTCCGTTCCAACTCTTTACTTCAATGTTATATCTGCCGTTCGAGTTTTTGTTCCAGAAAGCCAAATGATTATTTGAATTTCTGTTATTGTTAACGGATCTTAGTAGGTGGAACCTATTGTAGCTATGGGAAAAAAGCTCATTGACTTCATAATTATCCAGGGAGTAGGCAATCAGCTCTTTGTAATTATCTTTTCCTTCATAGCCTAAGAGGAGTTGCTTTTTTCCACTGCCAATAACATCCGCAGTTCCTCTGTAGCTTATTGCTTCATAATTGGAATTTTTGATTTCTGCTGCAATATTCCATAAACTATTTTGCCTTTTAAGTATTAGTGTTGTTATTTTTCTGTCATGTATGTAGCTGGTAATGAGCTCATTTTCTTTATCTCCGTCAATATCCAAGAACTCATATTCCTTTACGCCTCTTGGAAGCTTTGGTACTAATATGCGGGCATCCTTGGGAATAGAATTTTTAATAACAGCGATATAATCCTCTTTAGCTCCAACTCCAAGTTTTGAAAATAAAGCTTGTGAAACAACATTGATAATATTTGGAGAAGGTTTTCTTATTTCGCCGGATGGAGGTTTTAAATTCCCTGCTGATTTTTTTTGTCCATTAAAAGAAGCTGTGGGATTTGTTAATGAGTTGGACAAACCTTTCATGAAGCTATAAAAAGGATTGGCAGGCGGCGTATATTGTTTAGGCCTCTCATTAGGATGGCTTTTTATTGTGTATTTCTTGTTTTTTTGCTGGTCCTGCATAGCTTTGCAAGCAACTGCAAGTCCTGCTAACTGTACTGGTATAAGCATAAGTAGCACCTTCTTATATATATGATATATTGGTATTATATATAAAATTGGTGAAAAAGTTTCATTGTTATATGAAATGGACTGATTTTGCGAAATATTTTTCCCTTTATTGCTTAGTCTTTAAGGTACTGGCAACTCAAAGGATACGCAGAAGTTCGGGTTAATAAGCCCGGTTGTGGCTCCTTTAAAAGTATCAGAGTCCCTAAGAAGTCCCCAACGGTATGTTCCGTTTTCTCTTTTGGTTCCGCTACCTGTAAACGCAAAGCCAACCTTAACTCCCGAGGCGGGAATGTCATTGGCGCAGGTTATCTTTACTGAGTTGCCGGATATTTCAACAGAGCTTATAGTTATTTTGCTGTCTTGGGTGTATACCTCAAAACCCTTGCCGTTTTTCCACTCAGGAACGTTTTGGTTTGGAGCGGGAAGCGTAGTGTCCCAGACAAGTGGAGGTACTGGTACATGGAGATTGACTGTGATTACTTTACCGCTCTTTTCAACAGATGTAGGCTGTAGCGGCTGCCAATCGTGGCCAAGAACTACTTTTTCGTAATATACCTTTGCATATTGTTCTCCAAGCTGTTCATAACCGCTGGCGGTCATGTGGACTCCATCGCTTGCGTATGTATGCTGGTAATTGGGACCCGAACATATAATATCTCCAGGATAATCCACTCCCGCTTTCCACTGAGCGTATAATGAAGCTGATGTTCCGCTGCTGCCGCAGGAATGTTGTTGCGTCAATATAAGGGGAATGCTTTGCAGCTGACCTGTTATTGCTTTTATGTCTTGATTGTAATCAGACCAAAGGGTATGAAGTTCATTTTCATAACTGGTATTTCCGGAGTCTTTTTCACCGTGGGTTATGACAATGGCGCCAACCCCATAGGTTTTACCGGCGGCCGCGGCAATTCGTTCAATTGCCTTGACTTCAAAAAGTGTGGCAGCAAACGCTCTACCTGTAGAACCAGTATCTACAGCACCTTTTTTTAGGCAGTCAATTCCCTGTCCAGATTCGCCTACTACTGTGTGAACAGTTATGTAATCTTTGCCTGAAGATGCTCTAACCAAAGATGTAATTTGATTAGCCATGGCTGTATGCGGAGTTTCCCCGAATATATTTCCTGGATAAGGACCAGGTGGATTATAAATGCCATAAGGTCTTATGGGTTCTACCAAAGGAACCATCTTAAAAGCGCTGTTAGTTGGATCCAGAGGGGGAATCGGAACATTTTCCAGCGATATTTTAAGGTTATTGTAAGGTTGACTAGTTGCCCTAGCGGGTCCCGCTTCTGCGCCAACTGCAAGACTCTGGCCTGTCCCAACTACCCCTGCCCAATCCCAGGGAATACTTACAGTCTCATTATCGTTGATAGTTGTATTGAATTTAGCCGCCAGAATGATTACATCAGACATATTGATGGAACCATCAGAATTAAGGTCATAAGCCGGTTTATACTTCGGATCCCCATTAACCGAGTTGAAGGCGGAGGCTAAAAGTATAACGTCTGACATATTTACAACTTTATCGCCGTTCAGATCAACGGAAACCCCCGCATTTGCAGTCCCTGAGCAGATGCTGGAAGAAATCAGCACTGTCATAAAAAGTGAACTTAGAAGAATTTTTACTCCTTGTTTTTTGACTTTCATTACCATCTCTCCTCATAAAATTGAAACGTTTATATGTAAATTTTATCTCACATGTTATCAAATTTATTATATCATGTTTATAGATATCGAACAGTATAGTTTTATAAGGTCGCTTTGGCTGCCCAGCGCAATGAGTAAGGGAGTTTCAAAAAATTCCTTGTTCAAGTTTTGTATGATGAAAACCCATTATATCAAGTTTTTGAAACTCCGAGTTGCTAAGTTTTTTTGATACTATATAAAAAGCAATTAATCTTTTACATTTGACGGAGCAAAATAACGAACGCTTTAACGTTATTTTGCGATAGGCAAATGTAAAAGATTAATTGCTTTTTATATAGTATCAAAAAAAACTTAGCAACTGGTCGTTTCAAAAACTTGATATAATGAGTTTTCAT
>JAUZPS010000209.1 GCA_030705945.1 Bacillota bacterium | reverse complement strand
TCGTTTAACCCGAAGATAACTTCCTGATGCCGCGGCCTATAATAATTCTGTGAGCATAAGTCATCAGGCCATGACTCAATCACCTCAAGTAATTCCTTATGCATTCCGAGTGGTGAAGCAAGTAAAAATACTATTGGTATGGGATGAAATAAACTGGGCCAAGCTTTTTTCTCAATTTTAGGACGCAGAAAAGCGCGACATCTCTCTTTTTGTTCAGAGGTAAGATGCGGCAGTACAAGCAGCCTGAAGCTCTCAACAAAGCCATCGATTTCGCATCTTCTTCCAGCATAATCCCTTCCTAATGGTGTTGTTATTAATTCACAGATTTCTTCTATTTCCAAAAGATGAAAAAGAGGCAAAACAATGTCAGGTGTAATCAATTGCCCAAACTTGCCGGTAAAAAGAGACATAGCGGTTTGAAGGCTTAAATCCCCTGTTGGTTGAAAGCTTTTCATATGGTGAATCATATCCTCAGTAGAGAATTCTCTTTTCACATTTACCATTGCTTCCACCCAAAAATGCGCCTCAATCCGGCTTATATACATGGGAAGTTTGACGACTGACCAGTCTGAGGCCCAGCCATATTGCGCCAGCTTGACCGATTTAAGTTTTTTCAGCGCTTCTTCCACGTCAAAGGGCTCCGGTTCCTGTACCGATAATGATGGAATATTACGCCAAGGCGCCCATCTCAGCTCATCATTTGTAAGTCCAAGAGTTCTCTCGTTAGATAGCATTTTCTCGTCTTTTGAGACTGGCTGTCTCTCTTCCAGCGAAGTTACAAATGTGTTTGAAACCTTAGAGGGCTCGGTTTTGTTTGAATTATCAGGAGATAAGTTTGAAGATTTAGTTGATGCAGATTCAGATTGAGATGAAGTTTTTGCAATTTTTTCATCCTTTGTCGTTTTTACTGTTTTTTGCTCAGGCGCATTATTTGAGACCTCTGAGAACTGCTGTTCCAAGCCGTCTCTAGTAACTGTAATTTCCCTGTATCCTTCTTTAATCTTTTCTTTGACTAGTTGCTCACCTTTTTTTAAAGTCTCGGCCTTTGATTCAAAGTTTTTCTCCTTTGTCTGTCCTGTGGTTCCAATCCTTCCCCACCTGACTTTAAAGCTCGAATCAGAAAATTCGATTTCCCAGAACTTGTTAGATGTGCCTTGAGTGAATTCAAAGTATCGTTTGCTCATAATCCATCCCCTTAAAAGTCCTATGTGTTTTTCTCTTATATTTGAGAATTATTGTATCATTACATAGTTTCTGGCGCAATAAGATTTTCAAAGGGTTCACAGTATATCCCACTATTCACATTCCACCAATGAATTTATAATCAATTTTATATCTCCCATTCCTGCCCGAACTATAATACTGGACTTTGATAGGCTCAGCTGAAATGTTTAAAAAAATAACAATTATTTTATCATTATACACAATTACTTTACGAATCAGCCTTCTATAGATTTCCTCCAAATCGCTGCTATTCATTTCATATAAAATTGCTTTTATGCGTTCAACATTCATTTGCAATTTATCGTCTTGTCTGCAATTTTCAATGTTAATCTGTTCAATGTTTTGGATTTCTGTTTTAATTTTGTCTTTCTCAAAGTCATATTTTTTATTCATCAGGATCATGTCATCTTTCGAAATGTGTCCTTCTATCATATTGTCAATAACTTTTTCCTTCTTACTATCAATTGCATTTAATCGATTGACCAAAGAATCAATATTTATTATTTTTTGAGGCTTGTTTAGCTTCCTTATATCATGCGCTAACTCCGACAGAATTTGTTCTCTATTAAGATTTATAGATTTGAATACCAAACTTACGATGCTTCCCAAAACAACATGATTAATATTGCTATTTTTGCAGCCAACCCGGTTACCATGAGCGTCAACTTTTAGGTTGCCATTTTTTGCAGACTCCATACATCTCCATGCTTTGTATTTTTGCCCATTTTTAAGTTTCTTTGTCCTACAGACAAATCTGCTTCCACATTCTCCGCATATAATTTTCCCTGAACACCAATATCTATTGCTGTATTTACTATTAGAACCATCTGATGATGTTCTGCTTTTTAATTGATCTTGAGCAGCCTCCCACATATCTCTGTCAATAATCGGCGTGTGATGTCCCTTAATATAAATAATCTCTTCTTCCCCTTTATTAAATTTCTTCTTATGATCCAAGTAATCAGGTGTATAAGTCTTTCTCTGGGCTAAGTCGCCAACATATTTTTCATTCCTTAACACCTTAAGAATCATGGTATTTGACCATTTTCCAAGTTGCCTTTTTGTAGTTATACCTTCTTCATATAATTCTCTTGCAATTACGTGGGCGCCTTTGCCTTCAACAACATATTTATGAAAAATCAGTTTTACAATTTCAGCTTCCTCCGGATTAACTGATAACACACCATTCCTCAAATGGTATCCTAATAGTTCTCTTCCAAAAACTACTCCCTGCTCCATTCTTCTTTTTTGTCCCCACTTTACACGTTCCGAAGTTCTCCTGCTCTCGTCCTGAGCAATCGCAGACATTATTGTAAGCCTTAACTCACCATCTGAATCAAGGGTATTAATATTGTCAATTGTAAAAACAACACCTATATTCAGTTTCCTTAATTTTCTGGTATACTCAAGGCTATCCTTTGTATTTCTTGCAAACCTTGCGATCTCCTTAGTCAAAATCAAATCAAACCTTCTATCATAAGCGTCCTCAATCATTCTTTTAAAACCTTCTCTTTTTTCAACCGATGTTCCACTTATTCCTTCATCGGCGTATATATCGACAAATTCCCAGTCAGCTTTGGATTTTATATATTCTTCAAAATATTTTTTTTGACTGTCAAAGGAATTCTGCTGATCATCTTTGTCTGTGGAAACCCGACAGTACGCAACTACTCTTGTTCTCATATACAACACCATCAATTGAATATTTTTTCAAAATCCATTATCATAGTTTTATGATTATTCAACTGCATTTAAGACCTTTTTAAATTGCTCAATTGTTAGTAGTTTTTCCGAATACAACTGGTACAGAATTGCTGTTTTAAACTCTCTTTCGAAATTTTCCTTTTCTGTTTTTGTAAGTTCTATTTTTTTATCAGTAATATTCATAGAACTTCACCTATCAATTAATCCTGAATTACTATATGAATAAGTTATTCTTTTGTTGAAAAAAAAATGCCAACCCTATGTGAGTTGGCGCAACAATGTATGTTATTTTATTTAATATTTTAATGAATTACTTACTCCAGAAATGATATAAATATATCAGACATTTCCTACCACCATTCGTATACTTAAGTGTTGAACAATTTAATAAATGATTAAAATATCACTTCCAATTCTGAGCAGGTGCTCGTAAATTAAGTGAACGCGTGATCGAAGTTATTATCGGAAGTTATATTTTCAACATTTTTAAAGGTCTAGAAAAATAACACAAAGGGGATACATTATGAAGGAAATAATTATCATCGGTTCTGGATTCGGCGGACTTGTCACCGGTAACCTTCTCGCCCAAAAAGGGCATAAGGTAACAATATTTGAGTCCCATAGTATGCACGGAGGTTATACAGCTGGTTTTTATAGAAACGGTTTTTATTTTGAAAGCGGCACATTATCGTTTGAAGCCTCTTCGTCCGTCTTTAAAGCAATGAAAGATATTGGGGTGTACGATAAGATTGAATTCGTAAGGCAAAAACTAAGATTTGTATCAGAAAATTTTGATGGAATACCTGATACATATGAAAACTATAAAAACATTGTATATAAAGGTTTTCCAGACGATAAAGACAAACTTGACGCATATTTCTCAGAAGTTGACAAAATAGACAACGCTTTTGGCTCGCCAGATAAACCCCTGCCCTTTCTTTTCAGTGGATTTCCTTATTTATTGTCAATAATTCCTTTTATATTTAGAGGAAGAAAACTCATGAAAGTCATGAATGAATACCGTGATGTAACCTTATCAGAGTTCGCAGCCAGGTTTTTCCCTGAAGACTCACAGCTGTACCGGATTTTCAGAAGCATGGGCTATCCTGATGCATCAGCGTATTTATCTGCAATATCTGCCCTTCTTGGTGATTACTGGACAGTAAAGAACGGTATGCAGTCATGGGCCGATGTCCTTGCTGATAATTTCATTGCTCTCGGTGGAGAAATTAAACTAAACGCTTATGTTGACGGGATTATAACCAATAACGGCAAAGCTGTCGGAGTATCATGCAACGGCAAGAAATACAATGCAGACTATGTTGTCTCTGCATGTGATTATAAAAAGACCTTGCTTAAGCTTTTAGATGACAAAAAGTTAATACCACTGGATATGCAGAAAAAGGTTGAAAACGCTCCTGTGTCCGAAGGCTTCTTTACTGTTTACTTGGGACTTGGAATGTCAAATGAAGATCTTTCAAAGTATATTAAAACTCCTCATGTGTCGCTCCATGATGAGCAGCCGGGTTGTGATATATACAATTCTTGTGATGAGGAATTTTTCAATAAAACCTCCTTAACGCTCTATTCCCCATCAATGGTAAATCCGAAGCATGCCCCTTCCGGAAAGTCTTCACTTATGCTTCAAACTTTGGTTCCATACAAGTGGATGCAAAACTGGGGTAACGGTGACAGGAAAAAGTATAAGGAACTAAAAGCAAAAGCAACAGAAGCGATTATCGGCAAGGCTTCAAAGCTTATACCCGACCTAAAGAACTATATTGAATATTGCGATTCGGCCACACCCTTAACCTATGAACGCTTCACTCACAACACTGACGGAGCAAGTTCTTCATGGAGCTGGAATCCAAAAAAGAAGTTCTATGAAGGTGGTTTCATGACAATAAAAGTAGATACACCCGTTAAAAATTTATACATAGGATCATGCTGGGCAATGCAGATAGGCGGTATACCGGGCGCGCTGGCTGCGGCATACTCATGCGCAAAAAAGATTAAATAAACTTTTCAAAATTCCTAAGTTATACCATTTTGGCAACGATATAGGTACAGAAGAACTTGCGCATCTTGAAATGGTGGGCTCAATGGTCTTCCAACTATGCAAGGGCGTCCCTGCAAAAGTATTGGAGAAGGAAGGTCTTGGGGCATATTATTCCGATCATGACCATGCTGTTTATCCCGTGAGTGCTGCAGGCAACCCATTTACAGCAGCATATATACAGTCAAAGGGTGATCCTATAGCAGACTTGCATGAGGACCTTGCAGCAGAACAGAAGGCAAGAGCAACTTACGAGAATCTGATTAACCTCTCTGATGATCCTGACGTTATTGACCCACTGAGGTTTTTGAGAGAAAGAGAAGTTGTTCATTTCCAGAGATTTGGAGAGGCTCTCAATCTTGTGCAGGAAAAATTAGGTGAGAAGAAATGTTATGCCGCTAAGCCTGATTTTATGGCAAATAAATAACGGAAATTTTATGGCAAAATAATAATAAAAGGATGTACTGGCCAAAAATTAATTATAGAAAAAATTTATAAATATTTCTTCACACTCTCTAAAAAGCTAGCCGCTTAATACCCTATAGAATAGATAAAAATAATTCTATAGGGTATTTTTAATTTCACAAGAACTCTGAATACTCGGAACTTTCTTAATTTTTATACGTCAAATCATTTATGCTTATTGATATTTTACAAATACAAATTTAAACAGTAAAATAATTACATGCGCCTTTATAAGAAGCGACATTTTTGTTTGGCGCATATTAAAATCAATTAATCTTTTACATTTATCTATCGCAAAATACCATTAACCGTTCAATATTTTGCTCTGCTAAATGTAATATTAATAATTATTTTAGTTTAGTTGGATTTATAATGTAAAGTTTCAAATGTCTATTAAACAACATCACAGAGAGGAGATTTTTATGTTAAAAAGAATTATTTCAAACCTGTTAATCTTATGTATTTTACTATTCACGTTCACTCCATCCGCAGGACTTGATGAAAAAAGCTTCGAATCATTATTAAAAAGCGGTTTTAGTCTTACTCCCCTAAATAAAGACTCTACGGGCATATCTACTGATACAAGTTTTTTGCTTAAAGCTATGAATGATATTTCTTTAGAGAAAGTAAAGTCTGCCCTTTCCATTGACGGAGAACCCGCGCCTGACGTTATTATGTCAGATGCAAAAAGATTTACCATAACTCCTAAAAGACAGCTACTTGAAAACAGCATCTATATTATCAGACTTAAGCTGGATACTGAAATTACTTGGTCATTTCAAACCACTCAAACCTTCAGGATTCTTGGGACCCTGCCTGGTGACAAATCGGTAAATGTCCCCACCGACAGCGGTATTGAAATAAACTTTAGCCAGGAAGATTTTGATGATATTGATAATCTGTTTGAAATAGCGCCAAAGGTTGAAGGAAGGTTCGAAAGACACAAAAAAACCATTGTATTCGTTCCCAAAAAACTGGAAGAAGGAACCGTCTACACAATAAAGATAAAAAAAGGATTGAAGCTTAAAAACACATCAAAAAGCATTGATGAGGACTATGTGTTTTCCTTTGAAACATACAAGAAATCTGATGCTTCCGTCTCAGATAAAACTAATGGCTTTATATCATACATAAGAAATGTCTATGATTATAAGACAGAGAGCGCTCCTGTTATTCCGTTAAATTTCTATCTAAATGAAAGTGTATATAAAAAAAATTCAATAGACGTCAATACCAAAATATATGCATATAAAAGCTTTGATTCATTTTATGACGCTCTTAGTCAAAAGCAGACAGAGCCTTACTGGGGAATAGCAAAGAGAAATAACTTTATATCAGTAACCGGCCTTGATGCGATTCAGTCTTTTACTCAAACCCTTCAGGTAAAAAAGGGTGATTATAATGCAAATCAATACATGGAAGTACCCAAAGCATTGCCAAGAGGATACTATTTGGTTGACAGCTACTGGGATGACCTCAGGTTCCAGACATTCCTCCAGATCACAGACACATGTGTTTATCTTACAAAAAGCAACACAAAGACATTGGTATGGCTTAATGATCTATCTAATAAATCACCGATGGAAGGAGCTCTTGTTGCTTTCAGCGATTTAGGAAGCTCCGGTGTTACAGACTCAAAAGGCATAGCTTATTTGGACACTCCAACTAAGGATAAAAACGAGGATTATAACTATAAACCTCAGTATGTAAAAATAACCACCAAAGAGGGATACATCTCGGTTCTTGACTACAGTTCCTATGGCAGCCAGCCATCCGAATTCTACTGGAACTATTTCTACACTGACAGAAGTATGTACCAGCCTGATGATACGATTAACTTCTGGGGCTTTTTGAAGAATCGGTATAAAGATGAAGAAGTTAATGGACTAACGGTTACTCTGGATAAAGGCTATGGTTTCAACAGTACCCAGGAACCTTTGATAAAGAAAATAATTGATGTAAAAGACGGTTTTTATGAAGGCGAAATTAAGCTTCCAACGCTTGAACCCGGAGGATATAATCTAGAGATAAAACGTGATGATACTCTAATTTCAAGTATGTTTGTAAAGGTCTATAATTATACAAAACCATCTTACAAAATAGATATCACAAAGGATAAACAGGCTATCTTCCCAGGTCAGCAAGTTAATTTCGGCATAAAATCATCCTTTTTTGAAGGGACAGGGGTTGCAAATCTTAAAGTTGACTATTTCATTGATGATTATTTCAGTGGAATTAAAAATGGCAGCGGAACTACTGATACCAAAGGAAACATAAACGTAAAATACACTCCTGAATTAAAAAACAAGGCTCAAGGAGAGCAACAGGTAAGGCTCAATATTCGGGCAACGTTACCTGAAAGCGGTGAAATAAATCAATCCGATTATGTCAGAGTCTTCTCAAACGATATAAATGTAAACCTTT